>CAMNEA010000002.1 GCA_946536145.1 uncultured Butyrivibrio sp. | reverse complement strand
CAGTTTGACTCACTTCAAAGAAGCGAGTCAAACTGTAACGTCCCCGCTGACTCATCAGAAGCGAGTCAAACTGTAACGTCCCCACTGACTCATAACGTCCCCACTGACTCATTGCCTATACAAGATATACATGTTACAATTTCAATGAAAAATTGTGTCATATAATAGGAAAACACTAGATGTAGTGTATGAATACAACCATTGAGATGGGGGATATTATGAAAAGAGGATTGAATTTATTAGGTAAAAAGGGGAAAAGATCAAAACGTGGCGATGAAATGATAGACTTCGACGAAGTTTTTGCAGATGATGAATTTGATGAAGACGCTGATGATAAAAGAGGGTCGGAAGCGGACGAAGATTATGACGACTATCCCGATGAGGAGTTCGAGGAAGTATACGGAGGCGAGGTAAATCCAAGACGCAAAACATCAAATGAAGTGAAAACAACGTCTGCGGAAGAAGAGATCCTGAAAAAAGAAGTGGTTTATGAGGAAGAGATCAGCTTCCGTGAAGAGCCGGTTAGAACAGAAAAAGTTTCGGATTCTGTAAGGAACCAAGGCTCTCATAATGAAGCAGTTTACAGCAACAGAGCTGAAAGTCATAAAGCTCCTGATATGGGGAGCAGGCCTGACTACCGGGACGGCTCAGATTACCGCGAGCGGGATGAGGATTATCGAAGCTGGGACGACGACTACCGCGAGGAGGACTATCGCGAAGAGGACTACCGCGACGACTACGATGAGTATTACACAGATAATCGAAGAGACAGAAACGTAAGGGGCGAAGAAGTAAGGAAAACTCGACGCCCCGCAGAAAGCGTGCGCCCTGCCGGAAACGCAAGAAACAACGCCAGAGACTCAAGGAACGACGCCAGAGACTCAAGGAACGACGCCAGAGAATCCAGGAACGATGCCAGAGCCCCAAGGAACGATGCCAGAGACCCAAGGCGCGATGCCAGGGACTCAAGGTACGACGATAGAGACTCAAGATACGACGGCAGAGACGCAAGATACGATGGCAGAGACGCAAGATACGACGGCAGAGACGCGCGGCATGACAGCCGCAGACGAAGCGACAGAAGAGACAGTGCAAGGGGTGCTGGGAAAAACAGCGCAGCAGCGTCCATACTTGCCATGCTCGGAAACATGAAAAAACGCGGCGGTGACAAGAGGAAAGGCAGAAGAGATTCCGAGCCTGTAGGATCAAAGATAATAGACAGGATTCTGGACTCCACCTTCACGGAGAGGGCTGCAGCCATAGGCGCACTGATACTGCTTGTGGCTGTTGTGATCACGATTGTCTTTTATTCGGGAGCATTAAGCAGGGTTAAGCAGATCGAATCCTTCGACGAAGTCGGAGCAAACTTTAATGTGGACGGAGTAGTTGGAGCAGCAGGCCTTTCTGCCATAGCTGATAAGGCGAAATCCGGGAAAACCGAAGAAACGGGCGAAGAAGAGGAGCAGGAGGAAGAAAAGACTGCGGAGCAGGCAGAAAACGTGAGTGTTAAGGTGGCGCTGACTTCCATCAAGAGCGATATGAAGATCAAGTTCCTTGATGCCAAGACCAACAAACTTGTGGGGAGCGTACCCTTTGCCGTTACTGTGGAGACACCTGACGGGACCAAGGTCACTTACGATGACCACGACCAGGATGGGATTATATACAAGAACAATCTGACTGCAGGCGTTTACAAGATAACTCCTATCGCTCTTTCGCAGGACTCTGAGAAATACAATCTGGATCTGGCAACACAGTCTTTGACCATAAAAGATAAGGCAGAGCTTAAGGCAGTCGATGTCAGCAATGAGGTCAAGAAGGAGAGCGAGGTCAACGCTGCGGTTGAGGATACCGAAAAGAAAGAAGCTGTTGAGTCAGAACTCAAAGATACTGTGGACTATATCGAGAGCACTAAGACAGCCGAAGATGGAAATACAGAATCAGGCGCTGACCAGCAGTTTGAGACGATCGACAGGTCTTTGATAGTCGTTCCTTCTGACAGCTCAAGGCTTATGCAGGGCAGCGTGATGAAGCTTGCCGCTGCCAGGGAAAAGCTCGAGATCACGGAAGATGATGAATCGGAAGAAGATATCGAGATCGACATTGGTAATGATGAGGAAGAGGAAGAAGAAGATAATGAGGATGGCGGTTATTTTGATGGAGTCGTAATTGACGAAGATCCTGCAGAGGAAGAGACGCCTTCTGAGAATGTGAAAGTAGAAGATGAAGAAGAAAAGAAATCCGAGGAAAAGTCGGAGGACGGCGGACTTTTTGAGGACATCACTATAATCGAGGAGACCGATGAGGAAGTAAAAGAGAGCAAGAAGGATGAGAGCGACAAGCCTGTTGTTGAGGAAGATTCTTCGTCAAAAAAGGAGATGACCGTCACTGAGACTGTCGATGTGGAACCGTCTTCGCTATCGCTCACTGTAGGTCAGGAGGCAACTGTATCTTTTGACGGCCCTGATAAGGTCACCTTCAAGTCTGACAACGAAAAAGTCGCAACGGTTTCGTCAAAAGGCGTCGTAAAAGCTGTTGGAGCCGGAGAAACAACTGTAAGGGTATCGGCGAAGGGATTCGACGATGGAATTGTTAAAGTAAAGGTTGCCGCAAAGAAGGAAGAGAAGCTCAAAACCCTTGAATTCAAGGCTGAGAAAATAACTGTCGCAGCCGGTGAGACCGGCAAATTTGAGCCAAAAGATACATCCCTTAAGATCAAATATGAGGTGGATGGAAAAGAGTTTGCCACGATTTCTTCGGACGGAACAGTCAAGGGTATTGCAGAGGGAACAGCTTTCATAACAGCGACGTGCGATGGCTATGATAAGAACGTGCTCACTGTCATCGTGACTAAACAAGTTGCCCAGTCAGGACCTCTAAAGGACAAGAACGGCAATATCATCTATGTCAAGGACAAGGACGGCAAGTACAGGCAGGCTACTGCTGAAGACCTCAAGAAAGAGGGGATGGTCTTCTACATTGATAAATCTGCCAAGTCCTACAAGTACACCGGATGGCAGACGATTGACGGCAAGACCTATTACTACGATAAGAACGGCAACTATGTGACCGGTGAACAGGTTATCCAGGGAGCTAAATACACCTTTGGAAAAGACGGTGTTCTCTCGAAATCATCGGGTACACTCGGAATTGATGTAAGCAAGTGGAACGGCAAGATTGACTGGAGTAAGGTAAAAGAGTCGGGCGTAAACTTCGCAATCATCAGATGCGGATACAGGGGATCGACCCTTGGAGCGCTTATCGAGGATCCTCAGTTTGAGGCTAACATCAAGGGCGCTACCTCTGCGGGCATCAAGGTCGGCGTATATTTCTTTACCCAGGCACAAAATGAAGTGGAAGCCATCGAAGAGGCGTCCATGGTCCTGAGCATCATAAAGGGCTATACAATCAGTATGCCTGTGTACCTCGATGTGGAGGGAAGCGGCGGCAGAGGAGATGCCATAAGCGTAAGTCAGAGGACAGCCAATGTAAGGGCGTTCTGCGGTACGATCCAGAACGCGGGCTACAGGGCAGGCGTGTACTCCAACAAAACCTGGCTTTCAAGCAAGGTTGATCCTAAAAAGCTGACAGATTTTAATATCTGGATCGCGCAGTATGCGACCGCGGTTTCATACAACACAACCAGATATGATATGTGGCAGTATACGTCAAAAGGTAAGATCTCCGGCATCTCGGGAAATGTGGATCTGAACCTTCTTTATAACTGAATTTGCAAAAGAGGTGATAGCGATCAAGACGTACAGAAATGAGTGGAAATATCAGTGCAGTGAAGCTGACCTGATCAAAATTGAGTCACTTGTGGCATCCGTTATGGAGACAGATGAGAACTCGGACGGGCCGTATACCATACATTCTCTGTATTTCGACGATATATTTGACAGCTGCGCCCGGGATACTTCCGCAGGTCTTTTCAAAAGGTTCAAGTACAGGATAAGGTTCTACGGAAGCTCTCCGGACAAGCTGTTCCTTGAGCGCAAGGAAAAACTTGAGGGGCGGTGCCATAAAAAGAGATGTGTGCTCACAGACACTGAATATGACAGGATCCTTGGCGGAGACTTTGATGAACTTCTCTGGAGCACGGACAAGCAGCTGCTCAGGGAATTCTGCGTTCACTCGATGAAGCGCTGCTTTTCACCAAAGGCCGTGATATGCTACGAGCGCACGGCCTATGCTGAGCCCATCACCAATGTAAGGGTGACCTTTGACAGGAATATATCCGCATCCTCTGAGATCGACAGGTTCAGGGATATGGACTACATGAGAGTTCCGGTCCTCCCCAGGGACAGGCATCTTCTTGAGGTCAAGTTTGATTACATCTTAAACAGCACATACAGGCGTCTTATTTCTGACGAGTGCCTGACGCAGACCTCTTTTTCCAAGTATTACCTTGGAAGACAGACATTAGAAAGGTAAAAAAATGAATCTTGTTGAACAGTTTTTCCACAATATAATGGCAGGATACAGCCACAGCGCTCTTCAGAAGTCAGCGATCATCTCGGTGCTTGCGATGGTTCTGATCCTGAGTCTTCTTGAGTATGCAGTTTACAGGCTTGTCTCACACAGGGCATTTTACAGCAAGTCTTTCAATATCACTCTTGCGATCATGCCGTTTTTTATCGCGACAATAGTCATGAGCCTTCAGACAAACCTCGCTATCACACTGGGTACAATTGGAGCTCTGGCTATCATAAGGTTCAGGACCGCGATCAAGAACCCGGTGGACATGATATACATACTCTGGTCCATCCACATCGGTATCACCTGCGGATGTCAGCTCTTTGAACTTGCTGTATCAACTTTTGTGGTCGTCACGATCCTTTTGTTTGTATTTGAGAGGGTCAACCTTGGCAAGAAGCCCTACGTCCTGGTGTTCCATACGGACAGCTTGAGTGAGGCTCAGGTAAAAGAGATACTGACTGCAACTACGAAATCATTCAGGATAAAGAGCCGCAACTTCACGCCGAAAGGATGTGACTATGTCGTCGATATTTCCCTGGATGACACGGATGCACTCTCAGGAGCTCTCAAAGAAAAGTCCATCGAAAAGTTCTCGATCATCGAATACGATTCGGATGATCTCCTTTAATCTGCCATGAATAAAAAGATATCTACAGCTCTGGTGCTCGCAGCACTTGCTCTTTTGTGCGCAGTGCCACTGTTTATCGGAAAAACAACTTCCTATAGGGACTTTGTCATATCAGAGGCTGAGGCGGCCGACATAACCGCAGCGAGGCGGGAGAATAAAAGCCTTGTTTCTTCCGTGCTGATCGGTGAACAGGAGCTTGTCTATGACAGCTACTCAGAATGCTTCTTCTATTCACTTATAAGTGGGGGTGGAGCAGCAAACCATGATGTCACGGTCATCTCCGACTTCGGCGCGGTAAGCGCGCGCATTGTCGGATCCCCGATCGATGAGGATATGATAAGAAACAATGAGAGCGTCAGGCTTCTTTTCTACAATGACGAGTATTACCTGGAATCTTCAATAAAGTGCACGACGCTCCCTCTTATGAGTATAGAGTGCGCTGCCACGATCACGGATGAGTATTCGCCCATGTCCATGAGGCTGTATGATAACAGGAAGGACGCAGATAAAAGACTTTTCCTGTCTGACGGGCAGATAAGGAAAAGAGGCGGCATAACAGCCCAGATCTACCCCAAAATTCCACTTAGGATCAAACTTCAATATCACTCTCCCGGAAGAAGCGCAAGGAGCTATGTGACTTCTCTTCTTGGCATGGAGGACAACAACAGCTGGGTTCTGTATCCTGCTTATAACGACGAGGACAGGGTGAGAAATGTCTTTTCCCAGAATCTGTGGTATGACACGGTGGGAGAGGACAATGCCTTCGGGATAAAGACGGGGCCAAGGTACAGGTATCTGGAGGTCTTTGTGAACGGAAGGTACAGCGGGCTCTATGCTCTCGGCTATACCATTGACGAGAAGAGTATGGAGATAGACTCAAACGATGACGGGCAGGGTCTGTTCAAAAAAGTTCTTGATACGAGGTACGACCTGCTTGAGATGAGGAACCGGAACGAAGACGCGGTAAGGGGCTATCGGCTGATAAGTGATGAGAATGATACCGGAGGAAGGATAAGCGGCAAGTGGCGGGCACTTGCGGACTATTTTGCCTATCTTGACAATAATAAAAAGGATTCAGAAAAGCTCCTTGATGCCATAGATATTGACAATGCGATCGATTATGCCCTGTTTACGGATCTTGTCCAGGGCGATGACAGCATCTACAAGAATTTCTATCTTGCGGTAAAAAAGGACGGGCGCGGCAATACGAAGACGCTGTACTGTCCGTGGGATCTCGATGCCACCTGGGGCAATGAGTACAGAATGAACGCGCCAAACAGGTATGATCAGTATTCGCACACTCCCGAGTACAACTTCTTTATGGAGGATACATACCTTGAGCAGATATTTGTAAATGGCGATACGGATGCGATTGATAAGTTTATCGAAAAGTACGAAAGTCTACGATCCGGTCTGTGGTCAGATGAGAATATTCTCAAGGCTCTTAAGGGCTATGAGGAGGACATCTTCTTTTCCGGTGCATATCTTCGGGATATCGGCAGATGGCCGCAGTCAAGTCACATTGAGGGAAGGGACTTAAATCTGTCAAACTACAGGGAATATGTCCTTGAGAGGCTTGCGCAGTTTGATGAGTATTTTGAAAGGCTTATGAAGGTGAAGGATGAGCCGACACTGACAAGGCGAACCGCTGCTTACAAGCATTTCTATGAATCAGATCTTGTCCTTGAGATCAAGGACAGGGATATCCTTGGGGAAGAGGAGTACATAGACTTCATTGAGAGCATCGCTCCGATCGATGTATCACAGATCACTGACGATATCAGATATGTGGTATACCTTAGGGATCCGGACAAGGTATTGTATCTGCCTGAGATCGGCGATGTCGGCAGCAGCCTGGAAACAGACGGCTCCGTACTTGCAAAAGATGTCTACGACGATGCGGATTATTTTCTCTTCTTTGACGATTTCATGTACACGATCTTCTTAAACGGAGTTCCCTGCTATGACTCGAGCACGATCATCAATGAGAGGCTTATCGTGGGCATGGTACATGACGGAGTGGGACAAAAAATGAACACCGCGCTCGATTACAACCTTGAAATCGATGACAGTGTTCATGAGTTTTACGATGACCTGTAGAGCTATTTTGCGATCAGTCCCCGGAGGATTTCCGGTATATAAGGATGAGCGCAATAGCGCTAAACAGAGCTGAGAATATGCCGGGATAAAGGCCTTTCAGGTGATAAGTTGCATTTATCTTGTGGTGTCCGGCCGTTAGGCGCAGAAGCGTGAGCCCGCCGCTGTTTACAGGCTTTACCCTGATGCCGTCAACCGTGATCCTAAAGCCCTCGTCGTAGGGAATCGAAAAATACACGAGCTTTTCGGTGTCATAGTCTGATACCGCCGAAAAACCGCTGTGGCTTCGCTCGAAAGAAGTGAGCGCCATGGCGGTATTTTTTTCGGCTGCCTCCCTGATGCAGGGGTTCAAAAAGAGGGATTCACCTTCGCTCTTGTCGCTGCTTCGGCCTATGATATCCAGGATATCCTTTGCTTTATACTCGGGGACGATGTCTGTGAGAGCGGATACTTCTTCGTCTGATACAACCGATGCATACAAAAGGGCAATTCCTCTTTTCTCCATCGGAAGATGCATGAGCTCTGAGTGCGATATCACAGCGCCTGTTGCGTATCCGATAGGGCAGGCGTCCATCCTGTAGACATCCCACTTTTTGCCGTCAACCGTAAAGCTCTTTGAGAGCTCTTTGTCCTCGGAGAAGATATAGTCGGGATAGCGCTCCATTGTGCTCGTCTCTGAGAGCATGAGATATCTGCCGCCAAGAAGTTCGGGGAGGCCCGGAATAAATTCCTTATTGACGCGCCTGCTCACATCCCAGTAGTCAAAGAGCTCGTCGAATTCAATGATGGAATTGCTGGTGGTCGATGAGTAGCTTGAAAGCCCCGCGGCATTTTCTGCGCGGCAGAACATGATCACGGGATTTCTGTAGTTCCTGAACCTGTAGGCTTCTCCGGGGTCAGGCATAACGAAGCCTGCTCTGTAAATATTGACGTATTCGTCTTTGGTGACATAGGAGTTCTGCCTGTAAAAATACTCCGTAAATAACAGCGTTATCATACTGCAGATCATGATGCCCGCGGTGACAAGCCTGTGGTACATACTTATCTTTTCTTTTCCCGGTGACCTGTCTTTTAGAATGTCGATCACCCAAACCGCTGCGGTACATGCCAGGGAAAAGAAAACCATGAGCACGAAGCGCCCCTTGTGAAAGACAAGGCTCTGACTGTTTTCATCTCTTATGAGCCATATTGCGGCGGCTGTCACGAGGATAGCCGCAGACTGTATGATGAGCGAAAGTTTTATCTTATATTCCGAAGGGGTTTCAAGAACCACGGCTGTCATTACGGCCATCAGAAGGATCAGGAAATACCACCATCTGGAATAGATTATCGTAAACAGAAGGAAGAGCCCGTTTCCAACCGGGATAAAGGACATGACAATAAGGCATATCACGAGGGCTGAAAGTCTGTTTCTGTGCTTTAAGAGGTACGCGATCACGAAGATCATTCCGACAAATGGAAGGTAACATGAAGTGGAAGTCCACACCAGCTCAAGGAGAGCCGTCTCATCAAGCATGATGTCGCCGGGCAGCAGGAACCCTTTTATGATGTACAGAATTGTCTTCAGATCGTAGAGGTACAGGTTTGATGAAAGGGCAAGCCCGGCGCGCTCATTGCCCATAATGTAAAGTATGCTCGGAACAAAGACAACGCCCGACAGCCCGACTCCAAGTACCCCGAAGAGGGCAACAACGAGTGCTCTTTGGATCATCGCGGCCGGCTTTCTGCCTGACATGAACAGATAGTATATAACTGCTGCGACGACGCTCTGGATAAAGAACACATAGTTGGTAAGGCAGTTTATCGCAACGGCCAGCGCAAAGAAAAAGCCGGATCTAAGGAGGCTCTTTTTGTCATCTGCATGGATCATCTCATCAAGACAGAGGAGCATCAGCGGGAAAAGAGCTGTCACATCGTGGAAGATGTAAAAGACAATGTTGGTGCACTGAAGACCCGAGAACGCATAGAGAAGCGCCCCTGCCATGGCACCTCTGGGGCTGTGCGTAAATCTCTTTATAAAGAAAAACGACGTATAGCAGGCCGTCATGTATTTGAGCAGCACGATCACGGAGATCATGTAGGGCATGAAGGCTCTGGGAACGAGAAAAACCGGGTAGTAGAAGATGCTCCCAAGGCCGTAGTAGCCATAGGCATAGACCATAGGAGTTCCCAGATCGAAATTCCATAGATAGGTGTTGAGCCCGTTTGAAAAGGCATCACGAAAGTTGAACAGAAAGGGAAGCATCTGCTCGTTGAAGTCATTGGATATGAAATAGAAACCGCGTCCCATGATCGCAGGATACAGAACAGGTATCAGAGCGGTTATAAAGCACATCAGGGGAAAAAGAAATCTATCCCTCCCTGTAAGGTGCGTAAATTTTCCGGTTTTTTCAAAGCTCATCGCTATTCTCCCGATTCGATTGATATTTACAACATATTATCATATTTATAGAAGATGTAGTATAATGGCTTAAAACTGCGCTGTAGGTGAATTGCTATGAATAAATTTATCAATTTTATAAAGAAATGGGCTCTGATAATACTGTTTATCATTGGAATAATGATCGTTGTCTTTCCGGTCATAAGAAGCTGCGGCTATACTTATCTTTGCGAGGATGATTTCAGTTTTGAGGGCGGAGCGAGAGACCTCATCCGTGACTACGGAAACATCTATGTAGGAGCAGTCCACAGAATGGCGGAATACTACAACACCAATCAGGGGACATTTCTTTTCAACTATATTATGAGCGCGCTTATAGTATACACCAGAGGCGGACTTCCTCTGCTTCACATGTACATGATACTGATATTTGCTGCGTTCTGTGCCTCACTCTTCAACCTTATCAGGCTTATAGTAAGAGATATGAGAGCATCGCTCGGGATTTTTTTTGCTGTTTGCGTAACTTTATTTGGAATGGCGGGAACCTCTGACGGCAAAGAGATCTTTCTGTGGTATACCGGTACGCTAAACTTCCTTGTGGAGCTTACACTTTCATTTATAGCTGCGTCTCTTGGCATCAGCTATATAAGAAGCGGCAGGATGAGATATGCGTATCTTGGGATGATCTTTGCCTTTTTCGCAAGCGGAGGGGCGCTCAATGTCACGGCGTCCAATGTGGGATGGCTCCTGGCGATCCTGATCATGAGCTTTCCTGCAGTAAAGGAGAAAAAGGCAGCGATAATGCCATTTGCGGGCGGCCTTGCAGGTGCTTTGTTAAACGCGGCTGCGCCGGGGAATTTTAACAGACTTGACAATGAGGTTGCGCCTTTGCATGTCGGACTTAAGAACACTTATTTTTGCTGCCTGTCAGATGAGAAGCTCCTGCTTTCAAGCATGGTGTTCCATGCTGCATTGATACTTGTCTTTTTCCTATGTGTCGTTATGAAAACGGATGTTATAAAGACAGAGGTGCCATGGGTAATGATGGTGGTTGTCCTTGCGGGTACATGCCTTTTGAGGTTTTTTACCATGTTCCCTCTGGCTTATGCCAACGGTGTAGATAATATTGGAGGTCTCGCCATGCGTATGCGCTCATCCTATGAGGTTGTTGCCAAGCTCTCGTATGTGCTTTTGGTTGCTGTATTTGCCCAGTGGGTGAGGAGCGTGCTTTCGGAAAAGAGTGTATTACCCGCAGGCGCGGCCATGGCGGTTGGACTTATAGCGCTTGTATTTATGTATCCTGCGGTGACGGACGAGATCCATAGCAGCCTTTCGCACAGCATTGCAAGTGAATTCAAAGACGGAACCATCCCTGAATCCTACCAGGCGAGGGAGCTTGTGATAGCAAGCCTTGAACTTGCGCGCGATGGAAGTGACGCTGTTGTGCGAGTGCCGGAGTGCAGATTATCCGCAGCGATGTACGGAATGGGGCTTAGCGAAAACAGTGAGGAGTTTGTAAACAGGTCGGCAGCAGGTCTGTTCCGACTGAATTCAGTGTCCGTCATATATGGCGATTAAGACCTGTTGTTACTGTTCACTCGCATACAGCTCGCTCCAGTAACGTATTCGCGCATTCATTAAAGTTCGACTTCGTCGAAGGAATGCGCTCACTACTGAATCAATTTCTCACGAAATGCGCAGCAGAGTGCGCATTTCTGTCTGAACAGTAACGACCTGTTTCCACTTAAAGGCGTAATGTGATATACTGTTATGATACAGGAGAATGCACAATGTAAAATGTGGCATAATCTGTGGATTTTAAAGCAAAATCAATTTTTAATTTTATAGGAGAATAATATATGAAGACTTATCTTGTAACAGGCGGAGCGGGATTTATCGGCTCAAATTACATCAACTACATGTTCAAAAAGTATGGCAACGACATTCGCATCATCAATGTTGACGTGCTGACATATGCAGGCAATCTGGAGAACCTGCGCGATGTTGAAGGACGTGATAACTACACCTTTATCAGGGCTGACATCTGTGACCGCGAGGCAATTGATAAGATCTTTGCTGAGAATGATATAGACAGGGTCGTTCATTTCGCGGCTGAGAGCCATGTTGACAGATCCATCACCAATCCGGAGGTCTTTGTAAAGACCAACGTCCTCGGAACGGCTACGATGCTCAATGCAGCACGTAAGGCATGGGAGAATGAGGACGGCACCTACAAGGAGGGCAAGAAGTTCCTTCACGTATCAACTGACGAGGTATATGGTTCCCTGGATGAGGATCCGAATGCTTTCTTCTATGAGACAACCCCTTACTCGCCTCACAGCCCTTATTCAGCGAGCAAGGCAAGCTCTGATATGCTGGTAAAGGCTTACATGGACACCTACAAGTTCCCTGCCAACATTACCAACTGCTCCAACAACTACGGACCTTACCAGTTCCCGGAGAAGCTCATTCCTCTTATCATCCACAATGCGCTTGAGGGCAAGAAGCTTCCTGTATACGGCGATGGCAAGAACGTGCGTGACTGGCTCTATGTCGAGGATCACGCCAAGGCGATCGATATGGTACAGGAGAAGGGACGCCTGTTTGAGACCTACAATGTTGGCGGACACAATGAGAAGCAGAACATCGAGATCGTCAAGACCATAATAGATACACTCAGGGAGGAGCTTGATGATTCCGATCCAAGGAAAGAGCACCTTACCTATGACCTGATCACCTATGTGACAGACAGGAAGGGACATGACAGACGCTATGCTATTGCCCCTGACAAGATCAAGGCAGAGATCGGCTGGGAGCCTGAGACAATGTTCAAGGATGGAATCAAGAAGACCATCAAGTGGTACTTTGAAAACCAGGAGTGGATGGATCACGTGACAAGCGGTGACTATGAGAAGTACTACGAGAAGATGTATTCAAACAGATAATTCAGTAACCAACTCTGGTTTTGCGCATTGATGCAGTTACGAAAGGAGTTTTTCGCATGAAGGGTATAATACTTGCCGGCGGTTCCGGAACACGTCTTTATCCTCTGACAAGAGCCATATCCAAGCAGATGATGCCTGTATATGACAAGCCAATGATCTATTATCCGCTGTCGACTCTGATGCTCGCGGGGATAAGAGAGGTTCTTATCATCTCAACACCAAGAGATCTTCCGATGTTTGAGGAGCTCTTTGGAAGCGGAGAGCAGCTCGGTATGGAGTTTAAATATGCTGTGCAGGAGCAGCCAAGGGGACTTGCTGATGCGTTCATAATCGGAGCGGATTTCATCGGAAGTGACTCAGTGGCACTTGTTCTTGGCGACAATATCTTTTACGGTCAGAGTTTCTCCAAGCTCCTGAGGGAGGTATCCTCAAGGCAGAAGGGTGCTACGATCTTTGGCTACTATGTAAGGGATCCCAGAGCCTACGGCGTTGTTGAGTTTGATGAAAACGGCAAGGCTATCAGCATCGAGGAGAAGCCCGAGCATCCCAAGAGCAACTATGCGGTTCCGGGTCTTTATTTCTACGACAACAAGGTTGTTGAGATTGCTGCAAACGTCAAGCCCTCAGCCAGAGGCGAGATTGAGATCACAAGTATAAATAACGAGTATTTAAGCCGCGGGGAGCTCATGGTTGAGACTATGGGACGAGGCTTTGCATGGCTCGATACCGGAAGCCATGACTCGCTTCTTGACGCGTCGGATTTTGTATGCGCATTCCAGAAGAGACAGGGGCTTTACATCTCCTGCATCGAGGAGATAGCCTACAAACGCGGATTTATTGACAAGGATCAGCTGCTTAAACTTGCTGAGCCTCTCATGAAAACAGACTATGGCAAATATCTGGTAGAAGTTGCGAACGGACTTTAATAATGGATAAAAGAGTATTTCATTTGGCGGTTCTGACTATTTTCAGCGTCTTTATTCTGGTGCTGGTTATTGTCTATGCGACCAATGCAAGGCAGATAAATGACCTCCTTGGTATCGGACAAAAAAAGGAGGCCGCGCAGGAAGCAGCGGATGAAGAGGCATCCGGTGATTCTTCGAGTGATGCGCCTTCCTATGGTGATCAGATAGGTGATGACCTTGGAGCATTCATGCTTGATGAAAGCTTTTTTGATGAAACCGAGCAGGTGCCTTCGGTAGTGGTCATACAGAGAAAGACTTCAGAAGAAGCTTCAAAGGATTCTTCAGAGAACATCTCGGACTATGTTAAGGATGCTCCTGTTTCCGGGGAGACTCAGAATGCCGGGGCAGATATGACAAGCGCAGAGGACGCAGCATCTGCTGACAGCGAAGATGTGCAAGGCACAGGAATGGCTGTTGTTGGACAGCTGATAAATCCGAACCCCGGATCAGGGCAAGAACCTGCCGCAGCTACCGATTCTTCAGGTTATTTAACCAGTATACCTCAGGCACCGCCCGGGGGCTTTGGTCAGTACATCCCTCCGGGAGAGACGATAGGCGGAACACCGGTTGGAGATTTACCATAAATAAAAATATGTTTGGAGTGAAAAAATGGGAAAGATTTCTGTGGAAACATGTGATATTGAGGGTATCAAAGTGATTACCCCCACAGTCTTTGGCGATGCCAGAGGCTATTTTATGGAGACTTACAATAAGAACGACTTTGTGCAGGCGGGCATAGACAGAGAGTTCGTGCAGGACAACCAGTCTGCCAGCAAGAAGGGAGTATTAAGGGGGCTTCACTTTCAGAAGAACTTTCCGCAGGCCAAGCTTGTGCGCTGCATAAATGGCGAGGTCTTTGACGTGGCCGTGGATCTGAGGAAGGATTCCGCAACCTTTGGTAAATGGTTCGGAGTTGTCCTTTCTGCAGAGAACAAGAAACAGTTTTATATCCCGGAGGGCTTTGCCCACGGATTTTTGGTACTTTCTGATTATGCGGAGTTTGCATATAAGTGTACGGATTTTTATCATCCCGAAGATGAGGGAGGACTCATCTGGAACGACCCCGACATCGGAATTGAGTGGCCGCTTCAGGAGGGCGTTGAGCTTAATCTGTCGGACAAGGATACAAAATGGAGAGGAATCAGGGAGTATAAATGAGCGGTAAGGCAAAAACTCCTAAGCACATAGGACTGTCTCTTTTTTATGTGTTTGCGCTCATACTGGCGCTTCTTTTAATATTTCATAATAACCCGCTGGCGGATCCCCACACGGAGATGCTCAAGAAGATCTGCGGATGCCTTCTCATAGGCATTAGCTGCATTCTGGTATTTGTATGGTATGACAGGCTTTTGGTGCTTCCCGTTGAGCTCTTTCACTCCAGAAAGCTGATAAAGAGACTCTCTGTCAATGACTTCAAGAAGAGATACGCGGGATCCTATATGGGTATAGTGTGGGCACTGGCTCAGCCGGTGGTCACTGTTTGTATGTACTATATTGTATTTGACATGGTATTCCAGTCAAGGGCGCAGGCTGTTTCGGGAGGTGTGGAGGTTCCATACGTCCTGTTTCTTACTGCGGGACTTGTGCCGTGGTTCTTCTTTTCGGAGGCACTCACCAATGGAACGACGTCCCTGCTTGAGTACAACTATCTGGTAAAAAAGGTTCTTTTTAAGATCAGCATACTTCCCATTATCAAGATCATCGCAGCCATGTTCATCCACCTCTTCTTTATCGGGGTGCTCATGGTCATTGCGTGTATTTACGGATATTATCCCAACATATACTGGCTTCAGATCATCTACTATGTGGGATGCGAGTTCATACTTGTTCTGTCGATCAGCTATGCCACCTGCGCGATCGTGGTATTTTTCAGGGATCTTCTGCAGATAATATCCATCGGTCTGCAGCTCTTTCAGTGGGCAACGCCTATCCTGTGGAATATTGATATCGTGCCGGACGACTACAAGTGGATCATCAAACTCAATCCCATGACCTATATCGTAGAGGGATTCAGAAATGCAATTTACGGAGATACGTGGTTCTTTGAACACTTCTATTCTTCCACATATTTCTGGATCTTTGTTGTTGCGATGTTCTGCCTCGGAGCTCTGATCTTCAAGCGCAGCAAACCGCACTTCGCAGACGTCTTGTGATACTACAAAGTCCGGCTCGGCGGTCGATATCGGCAAAATTCACAATTTTGCTCATGTTAAACCGGACACTTCACCGAGCCCAGAGCACCAATCTCTTCGTGCATAGGCACTTGAGATTGGTTGGTCTCGTTTCCGTGGTTTAAAAATCGCAAAACTTGCGAATTTTGCCGATACTGACCGCTGAGCCGGACTTATACAAGGAATTTAACATGGATAAAGATACAGCGATTGAGGTTAAGAACCTCACCAAACTTTATAAATTGTATGATAAGCCGATAGACAGGCTGAAGGACTCACTTGGACTTGCGGGAAAGAAGAAGTTCAAGGAGCACCTGGCGCTCAACAACGTAAGCCTCAAGGTTAAAAAGGGTGAAACGGTTGGGATAATAGGCACTAATGGTTCCGGTAAGTCTACTATCCTCAAGATAATCACCGGGGTTCTTACTCCCACATCCGGTGAAGTAACGGTTGATGGCCACATTTCAGCTCTTTTGGAGCTTGGCGCAGGCTTCAACATGGAGTACAACGGAATTGACAATATTTACTTAAACGGCATGATGATCGGGTTTTCCGAGGAGGAGATAGACAAGAGGCTTTCTGCGATCCTGGAATTTGCGGACATAGGCGACTATGTGTATCAGCCGGTCAAGACCTACTCCAGCGGTATGTTTGTCAGGCTTGCTTTTGCGGTTGCGATAAATATCGATCCGGAGATACTTATTGTCGATGAGGCACTGTCCGTGGGCGACGTATTCTTCCAGGCCAAGTGCTACCACAAGTTTGAGGAGTTCAAAAAACAGGGCAAGACCATCCTCTTTGTATCCCACGATCTGTCAAGCATAAGCAAGTACTGTGACAGGGCAGTGCTGCTCAACCAGGGCGTACTTCTCGGTGAGGGAACACCCAAGAAGATGATCGATATCTACAAACAGGTGCTTGTAGGGCAGTATCCGCTTCCCAAGGCTGATGCCGCCAACCTTCTTGACGACGACGAAGTCAGAGCTGCAGCCGCGGCAGCAATGGGAGGAGCAGACAGAGGATCAGATCAGGCTGCGGATGAGAGCAAACCTTCCGCACAGGATTCTGTAAGCGCAGCAGCCGAGAATCCCGATGCCCTGGAATACGGCAACGGAGCGGCCAGGATCACGGAGTACTTCGCGACAGACAACAAGGGCATCCGCACAAACTCGATCATAAAGGGCACGGAGTTTACTGTGCACATGAAGGTGCGCTTCGACCGCGATGTAGCGGCGCCTATATTTGCCTTTACTTTCAAGAACATAATGGGCATCGAGATAACGGGTACCAATTCCATGGTGGAGAAGGCTTTTCTTGACCCTGTCAAAAAAGGTGATGAAAAAGAGATATCTTTTACCCAGAAGATGACACTGCAGGGCGGGGAGTATCTTCTGAGCTTTGGGGTTACGGGATTTGAACAGAATGATTTTACGGTATATCACAGGCTTTATGATGTACTTAACATAACAGTGGTCTCCGACAAGAATACGGTGGGCTACTACGACATGGAATCCACCTGCAAGGTTGTGGATCTGTGAGGAACGAACAGATGGAAGACATAAGGATTGGCTCTGTGAGCCTTAATTTCAAACACTACTCAGGGGTTGACCTCTACAGCGACGGAAGCATAGAGGACGACCTTCTTGATATTGTAAAGAACTACAAAAAAGAAGAATACCGCAAGGTGATAGAGGAGAGAGGCAGCTGGCCGATCCTCTACCATCTGTCGGAGCAGAGGGCAAACATAGTTGAGTGGATACCGATGGACCCAAGGGCAAAGGTGCTTGAGGTCGGCTCCGGGTGCGGCGCCATCACGGGTGAGCTGGCCAAGAAGGCGAGGGAAGTTGTCGCCTGCGACTTATCAAGGCGCAGGTCTGAGATCAATGCCACAAGAAACCGGGACTGCAGCAATGTGACCATTCATGTGGGCAATTTCAGGGACATCGAACCTGATCTTCCCTCGGACTTTGACTACATATTCCTCATCGGAGTATTTGAGTATGCGCAGGGGTATATAGGAACGGACGACCCGTATGAGAAATTCCTTAAAATGCTGCAGCGGCACTTAAAGAGGGGCGGAAGGATAGTCATAGCCATCGAGAACAGGCTTGGACTTAAGTACCTTGCGGGCTGCGCGGAAGATCACCTTGGAACCTATTTTTCGGGTATAGAAGGGTATTCTCCGGACAGCGTTGCGAGGACATTTTCGAGAAACGGACTCATTGACATCTTCCGCAAGTGCGGGATCAAGGAGTATCACTTCTATTATCCATACCCCGACTACAAGCTCATGACAATGCTTCATTCGGATTCATATTTTCCGAAGTTCGGAGAGCTCCAGGACAATGTGAGAAACTTCGACAGGGACAGGCTGGTTCTCTTTAACGAAAAACACGCCTATGAGGACCTCGTAAGAGAGGGTATGTATCAGGAGTTTGCGAACTCTTTTGAGGTTATCTTAGGACCCGGGTTTGATACGATCTACTGCAAGTATTCCAACGACAGGGTTGATGAATTTAAGATAAGGACTGACATAGCCATCGACAGGACGGGCAGGAAGATCATCAGGAAATTCCCACTGACAGAAGCTGCGAGAGAGCACATCTATGGGCTAAGGGACGCATATCTTGGTCTTGTCCAGAAATTCAAGGGCGGGGATCTTGAAATCAACGACTGCCAGATCGATGAGCAGCTCGGGTGCGCCGTGTTTTCTTTTGTGAACGGCGTTCCGCTTGCATCCCTTCTCGACGAGTGCATCGACAGGGATGACTTGGAGGGATTTAACGCGCTCATCAGGGAATATATCAGAAGGATCAGCTACAACGCGGAATATCCGGTTTCGGACTACGACCTTATATTCCCGAATATTATGGTCAACGGACCCATTTGGTCTATAATAGATTATGAGTGGACCTACGGAAAGTGCATTCCTGTGAAGGAGCTGGTGTGGCGCGCCATGTACTGCTACAGGCTCGAGGACAGGAAGAGAGAGCGCTTTGATGCCCGTACGCTGTACGACAAGCTGGGACTTTCAGAAAAAGATATAGCGTCACTTCTTGAGGAGGAGATAGCCTTCCAGAGATATGTCACCGGGGACAGAAAGAGTATGGTGGAGATCTGGAAGAGCATCGGGCGAAAGGTAATTGTGCCCAAAGAGCTTCAGGCTTCTTCAGCTGCTGCGCGTCCTGACGACTGTGTTCAGATATATCTGGACAAGGGCGAGGGCTACAATGAGGACGATTCCTTCTTCCCGGAAGAGATCTATGATGACAATAACGAGATAAAACTTGATATAAATGTTAGTGCTGACTGCAAGACGGTCAGAGTGGATCCGGCTTTTGCTCCGTGCATGGTCACGATCCTTGGGGCTAACTGGAACGGCACGGAGATCTCAGATCCAAAGTGCGACATCGGAATACATCCCGTCAATGGAAAGTGGATATCCGATGACAGCTTCATCTTTAATACTGCTGATCCGAATATTGAATTCAGCATTGGAGGCAACGCCGGGATCAGGGAAAAGAATCATCTGGAGATAACTCTACTGACAACGCTTGTGCCGGCAAATGCCGCCAATGCGGTAGCTGAGTCTGTCGGAAGCGACGATGAGCAGGAAAAGCCAAAGTCAGGCAACATCTTTGGCAGGATCGGAAGAAAGCTCAGGGCAAAGCGCGAAGAGATGTTTTACAAAGACGAGGAGTGGGATTAAGGGGATATGTTAAAAGAGCTGGTCAAGACAGCGCTGGTCAAAAAGCAGACAACAAAATACAACAGGATCCTTAGTGTAAAGTCATCTGCCTACGACAAGTGGCAGCATACTGCGGAAAAAGGACCTGTGGCGCAGGCTGCCCCGCCTGTCATGTACAGGACTACTCAGAGCGGTGAAGTGGTTCCCTACAGCCTTCCGGCGCCTACAGTGAAGGTGATTCCCTATGGCAAGGTATGGGAGGTACAAGATGCCAAGGGGGATGAGAACGTCGTATACCTCTTTGTGAGCCCTAAGGGCAAGCTTGCAAGAAGAGCCCAGGAGGTCATTAAGCAGTATTTTATCGCGCATCCCGAGCATAACGTTGTCTACGCAGACGAGGATGAACTTTCTACGGGCGGCAAGTATATTCACCCGTATTTTAAGCCGGACTGGTCTCCCGACTCTTATCTCAATGCTTTTTACATCGGAAGTTTCTTTGCATGCAGGGCAACTGCGCTGCACGGCTGTGCAGTCGAATATGACAATGCGGTCAGGATGCTTGGGGGAACCGCGGGAAAGCGCGGATCTGTTGAGCAGACGGGACTTGAAGCATCTCTTTTGTCAGCGGATGTGCTTTTTTGCATGCTTGCAATACATGAGCATGCCTTTGGGAAAAGAACAGGACTTGAGTTCCCGATAGGTCACATAAAGGAAGTGCTCTTTCACCGCAGTCCTGAGCAGGAAGTGTTCTATGGAAGGAGCTTTCATTCGTCAAGGCATATGCTTCTTAAGCCTGCAACTGTCAGCATCATAATTCCCTCCAAGGATCACCCTGAGATTCTGCAGCAGTGCCTGAATTCAATAATTGAGACCTGCGGCGATGAGAACATCAGATTTGAAATTGTCATCGTCGACAACGGAAGCAGTGCCGCCAACAGGGTGAAGTACGGAGTCTACGCATCCCGTGCACCCAGAAAGAACGGGCTTACCAAGATCAACTATATCTACAGACTTCAGGATTTCAATTTTTCAGCCATGTGTAACCTGGGAGCCAAGAGCTCTACGGGTGAGTATCTTCTTTTCATGAACGATGACATAGAGTGCACCAAAGAGGGGTGGCTCAGGGAGATGCTCTCCCAGGCACAGCTAAAGCATGTCGGAGTCGTAGGCATCAAGCTGATCTACCCGGACTCTGACCTCATCCAGCATGCGGGTATTGCCAATGTAAGAAGGGGACCTGTTCACAAGCTCCAGAAGATGCACGATGGCAAGAACCACTATTTTGGTTATAACAGAGGCATACACAACACAATAGGCTCAACTGCAGCATGCCTCCTTGTCAGCCGCAAGAAGTTTAACGATGCCGGTGGCTTTTGCGAGGAGCTCAAGGTTGCCTTCAACGACGTGGATCTTTGTTACAACTTCCATGAGATGGGCTACTACAATGTGTGCTGCAATCATACATATCTTTACCATCATGAGTCTCTGACGAGGGGACTTGACAATCTCGATCCCAAAAAGATGGAGCGGCTTGCTGCGGAGGGAGACCTTCTGATGACTAGGCACGCCCATCTGTACAATATAGATCCGTTCTACAGTCCGCATCTTACCGAGGATGAAACCATATCTGCCATCATACCGAGAGAGGACTACACACCGGTATCTGATCTGCCGTTCTCCGCTGTGACCATTCATGAGAAGGGGATCCGGGGCGCCAGGGAGGATCAGTGCCTGAGGGTGGGCTGCGAGTACAATGGTACCATGGACAACTGGCTCTACGGCGTGACCGCAACAGGCTGCGCCCATGGATATTTCCTCAAGGGCTACAGTTTTGTAATAGGTTCGGACAACGCATTATTTGAAAAGAAATTGCTGCTCAGGCAGGTCGAGCGCTTTGAGTCGGGCGCAGGTCCCGTGGGATCCAAGGTCTACAGTTTCGACCCTTACGTTTGGTACAGACCTGATATCAAAGTCAGGCTCGGAGATCAGAAAAATGTGGACCTGACAGGCTACAAACTAAGGATCGAGAAGGGACTTCTTCCCACCGGCTACTATCAGATCGGCATGCTTGCCATAGACAAGACCAGCCGCCTGAAGCTGGTCAACTGGGTCCCAAACATACTTAAAATAAGGGATTCAAGGTTATGAATGGCCTTGCTTGCAGCGGAGCAATCAGTGTTTTAAGTATATGTCGAACGCACAACAAATCGTCGAACGCACAAAAGGAATAATATATGTCAGAAATCGATTATAAAGCCGCCTATGAGCGGGAAAAATTAAAGACTGCGGATCTGGCGGGCCGTATCGCCGAACTTGAGGACAAGAACCAGGAGCTGGAGTTTAAATTAAACCGCATCAAGAACAACCCGATCTGGAAGGCATCGACCCCGGCAAGGAATGCCATGCACTGGGTCATCAGACAGAGAGACCGCTTAAGAAACCAGGGTTCACTAAAGGGTGTGATCGCCAAGATCAAATACAAGCAGATCGAGAAGAAAGCCATGACGCACTACGGCACTGAGAGCTTTCCTTCCGAGGAGACGAGAAAGCAGCAGGAGAATGCTGCGTTTGAGAAGACACCTCTCATCTCCATACTTGTACCGCTCTACAATACTCCCGAGAAGTTCCTTAGGGACATGATAGAGTCGGTTCTTGCCCAGACCTATCACAACTGGCAGCTGTGCCTTGCGGATGGGTCGGATGCTGAACACATCGGTCAGGTATCGGCCATAGTTTCTGAGTACTGCAAGGATCTAAGGGCAAATGCAAGAGGAACCGGCTGCCGGATCAGGTATCAGAAGCTTGAGCGCAATGAAGGCATCTCAGGCAACACCAACCACTGTCTGGAGCTGGCTGACGGCGAGTACATAGGTCTTTTCGATCACGATGACATACTCCATCCTGAGGTGCTCTACTGGTATGTGAAGGCAATAAACGAGGAGAATGCTGATTATATCTACTGCGATGAGACGACCTTTAAGGGCGATGACATCAACAGGATGATAACCATGCACTTCAAGCCGGACTATGCTATCGATAACCTTCGTGCCAACAACTATATCTGCCACTTCAGCGTGTTTAAGAGGTCTCTTCTTGACGGCACTGAGCTCTTCAGGACCAAGTTTGACGGAAGCCAGGACCACGACATGATCCTCCGCCTTACCGACAGGGCGCAGCACATCGTACATGTGCCCAAGCTCCTATACTACTGGAGATCCCATGCTGGTTCTGTAGCTTCGGATATAAGCGCCAAGCCCTATGCCATCGACGCTGCCAAGGGAGCTGTTGCCGATCATCTTCGCCGCCACGGGTACGATCACTTCAAGATCACCAGCACGAGGGCCTTTGAGACCATATTCAAGATAACCTATGAGGTTCAGGGAACGCCTAAGATATCCATTGTGATCCCAAACTGTGAGCACGCTGAGGACCTTAGGCGCTGCATAGATTCTATCTATGAGAAATCGGTATACGACAACTATGAGATCATCGTCGTCGAGAACAATTCGACGGGATCGGAGATAAAGAGCTACTACGAGGAGCTTAAAAACGGCAACCTCAAGGAAGTTGTCAAGGTTGTGGACTACAACGCCCATGTTGCTGAAAAAGCGTCCGGAAAACCTGCTTCCTCAAAGCTTCCCTTCAACTACTCGGCTGTAGTAAACTACGGTGTGTCGATGTCCACCGGAGAATATATTATCCTTTTGAATAATGACACTCAGGTCATTACCGTCAACTGGATGGAGGAGCTTCTGATGTACGCCCAGAGAGCTGACGTGGGCGCAGTCGGAGCCAAGCTCTACTTCCCGGACAGAAAGATCCAGCACGCAGGTGTAGTACTTGGACTTGGAGCTCACAGGACAGCCGGCCACTCCCACTACGGACAGGCGGGCATGAACCTGGGCTATATGGGACGCCTTTGCTACGCGCAGGATGTCAGCGCGGTCACAGGCGCCTGCCTCATGGTATCAAGGGCCAAATATGACGAGGTTGGAGGCTTTGACACAGGATTTGCAGTGAGCCTCAACGACGTGGATTTCTGCCTTAAGCTGCGGGAGAAGGGATACCTCAACGTCTTTACCCCGTTTGCGGAGCTCTACCACTATGAGTCGCTCTCGAGAGGACTTGACCTCGAGGGCAAAAATGCAGAGCGCTATGAGAAGGAATCCGAGCACTTCAGGACAAAGTGGAAGGATGTCCTTGCAAAGGGAGACCCGTACTACAATCCAAACTTCTCCTTAGATCGCAGCGACTACAGCCTCAACGTTGAGGGCTACTCAAGCCTTAGAGTTCAGTAAAGATGAGTCGCCCGCCAGGAGAGCGCCTGCGTCAGCACGGGCTGTATATTTTGTACAATCAGCTTCGGGGACGCTTGCGCTCAGTCGTTCTTCGTAGCGGTACTAAGGCGTCAAAATACGCCGCCAAGTACCGACGAGAACGATATGCCCGCTCAGCTGACTTGTACAAAATATACAGCCCGTGCTGATGCAGGCACTCTCCTGGCGGGCGACTTATTAAGATAAACGAGGACAGCTATGAAAGATTGTGTCAGGATAATTCCGCTCGGCGGTTTTGACAAGATCGGTATGAATATGACTCTGATTGAGTCAAAGAACAGCATAATAGCAATTGACTGCGGCGCGTCTTTTCCTCCCGACAATATGCCGGGCGTTGCGGCCATGATCCCCGATGTGTCATATATCAGGGAGAATATTGACAGATTTAAGGGAATAGTGCTGACGCATGGTCATGAAGACCATATCGGAGCGCTGCCGTATATAGCCGAAGACCTTAAGGCGCCAATTTACGGCACTCCCCTGACAATAGCCATGGCAGAGAAAAAGTTTAAATCCTTCGGGATCAAGGGAATAAAGACCAGGGCTATAAAGATGGGCAGCACGATCGTGGCAGGTGAATTCAGGGTAGAGTTTATAAAAACAAACCACAGTATCCCTGATTCTGCCATGCTTGCAGTGTACACACCGGCGGGAGTCATTATCTGCACCGGTGACTTTAAGCTGGACATGACTCCGGTGGTGGGGAGGATCGGCGATATAGCAAGGCTTTCTGCGCTGGGGACAAAAGGAGTGCTGGCGGTTTTGTCCGACAGCACCAATGCCATGATGGAGGGATTTTCAAGGTCGGAGCTTTATGTATATGAGCAGCTTGACAGGTTTTTCAACATGTACAGCAGTGGCAGGCTCATAATTGTGACGTTCGCCACCAACATGGATCGTATCCAGCAGATAATCAATCTCGCGCAGAAATATTCAAGGAAGATCGCGCTTGAGGGTGAACTCATGCTGGAAGTCCTTACAGCTTCTATAAAGCTTGGGTATGTAAGCATTCCGGAGGGGCTTATTGTGGATGCGGACAGCCTTGATGAGATGGATGACGGAGAAGTTATTTTCCTGACTACGGGTGACCACGGAAGGTCTGTGCAGTGTATTTCAGAGATTGCGGCAGGGAGCCACCCAAGGATCAGCATAAGGGAAGGAGATGTGGTCCTGTTTAGTTCCATCACCATCCACGGCAATGAGGTCGAGTTCAACAGAACATTGAACAGTCTTGAGGAGCAGGGCGCAAGGGTTGAGTTCCAGGATCTTCATGCGACGGGACACGCGTGCGCTGAGGAACTCAAGCTCCTTTTTACCATACTGCACCCGGGGTATGTCATACCTGCCCACGGAGAGTACAGATACAGACGAGAAGTCAAGCGCATAGCGTCGGAGGTCGGAATATCTCCTGACAATATTGTCCTTGCTGACAATGGTGAGATAATCGAATTTGAAAAAGACAGTGTGAGAATTTCAGGAAAGCTTGATCTTGATGAGATACTCATAGACGGATATGAAAAGAGCCGTATCGACACGTCGATAATCCGTGGCAGGCAGCAGCTTTCAGAGTCCGGAGTGGTGGTGATAGAGATGTGCGTCGATGGGAAATCGGGGCGACTTGTGTCGGGGGTTACTATGACCAGCAGAGGATTTCTTGATGAAAAGAGCTTTGCTGCGATAAGACGTGATCTGGACAGTGCCGTCTCCTGTGAGATATCAAGGTGCATCGCTCAGGGAGTCAGGGACGAGCGGATGAAGTGCAGCGTAAAAGATGCGGCTGAAGAACTTATACAGCAAAAGACTGGAAAAACCCCTGTAGTGATCGTCCTTATCACTGAAGTTATAATGTGATTTATAAAATAGAGTTTCTGAATTTTAGAGAATTTTTATCTTTATTACGACAGATATAATTGCCTAATGCCTATATTTACTGATAAAGTAGATACGTGGGCATTATTTTTTTCAGAGAGGTGCATTCTTATGAAAATGTTTAACGCAAAGAATCCAGGTGGCAATATTGAAGAGGCATTAAAGGGGCTGTCATCACCAAAACTCATCATCATGATGAGCGACAAAAAGTCTTTTGAAGGCAATGTTGAAAAACTTGAGCAGCTGTATCCGGGCGTGCCGAGTATAGGATGCATTGCCATGGGATATGACAGAAGTATCTGTGAAACCGGAGTTGTTGTTGCGGCTTTTACCGAGGGGGTAAAGGTTGCGGTGAATGTACTTGAGAAGGTCTCTACCATGCCGGCAAGATACATTGACCGCATGAAAGAGGATCTTGAGAATATCAAGCCCGGCAAAGACAACACAGCTATCATAGATTTTTGTGCTGCCAATGACGCGGCGGTTATGACTACGCTGAGCGCACTGATAGACAAATACAATCTTCAGGTAATGGGAGCAACCGGAGACGGCGGAAAGGTATCAGTGTGCGGCAGGATCTATGAAGATGCGATGGTCTATGCCGTTGTTAAAAATGAGGGCGGCAAAGTAAAGGCCTATAAGGAAAACATCTATGCGCCAAAGGATAACAGGCAGCTCATTGCATCAAGGACAGACAAGACCAAATACTACCTTGGAGAGCTTAACGGCAGGTCTGCCAAACAGGTATATATGGAACTCACCGGCTGTGCCGAGAGGGATATCGTGAACCAGACCTTCAAGAATCCGTTCGGCAAGATGATCGGGGATGATGTGTGCATTGCCTCTATCAAGGATGTCAAGGACACCGGACTTATTCTTTACAGGCAGATAAATGACTCTGATATACTTACGCTCCTTGAGATGAGAGATCCGATGGAAGTGGCGGAGAATACAGTTCGCAGTATTAGAAGTGATTTCAATAGGGTTTCGGCTATCTTTTCCGTGAACTGCATATTCAGATATCTGGTATTAAAGGAAAGAGGCGAGATGAATCCGTATCTTGAAAAGATAGGACAGATCGGACCATCATGCGGACTTATCGGTTTCGGAGAACACTATAATTCGCAGTTTGTAAATCAGACCATGACCTGCATCGTATTCGAATAAGGGAGAACAGATATGTTTGGAGATTTTTTGAAAAAGAAAGACAGGGAAATTGAAGTAGTACAGACAAATGACACGGCTGAGATTCCCAAGGAAAAAGCTGACGCGCTCATTTACCTGGCCGGATCCATCAAAAACTGTCAGAAGGATCTTGTGAAGAACGAGCTGAATTCCCTCAAAGAGATCCACGACATGGGAGAGGCAGTACAGGTTGTTGTTGAGAGCAATAATGACATGCGAAGACAGCTGGATAATTTCAGCGAGATGTTCGACGCTGTGAGCGAGAGTGCCGGCAAGTTTGAAAATGTAAAACAGAATATCATAAGCAGCGTTGAGAATGCCCAGAACAAGGTGGGGGAACTTAAGGCCAGCTCCAATGAAGTAAGAGAGAGCTTTGATGAGATGACTCAGGGATTTGAGAACTTCAAGAGCGCTGTTGACCAGATCTCCGATTACATGAAGAAGATCATAGGTATCGCTACCCAGACCAACCTCCTGGCACTGAATGCCTCAATAGAGGCTGCGAGGGCAGGCGAAGCAGGTAAAGGCTTTGCGGTTGTTGCCACAGAGGTAAGAGAACTTGCTGACGAGATCAAGACTATGATCGCTCAGGTAAATACATCCATTGACGCAGCCGGAGCAGAGAGCGAGAAGCTCACGGTCAGCATGCAGAATTCGATTGATGCCATGGACAGGAGTATCCGCGAGGTCGATGAGACCAATGCCACTTTTGAGGAGATCATTGAGAGCGCAAACGGAGCCAACGATGTGCAGAATGAGATAAATGACACTGCCAATATGGCATCGGGAGAACTCTCAAGGCTTGGCGACAGCTTCAATGACATCAATACGAAATACGACCATCTGGTAACACAGCTTGAGAGAGTCAACAACCTGGGAACCACCAAGAGCAGCGTGTTCGAGCATATCGACAATCTCGTATCCCAGATTGAGCCTATCGTCATGGATAAATAAAGATATTGTAATACTTTTTGATTAAGGATATACTGAATAGGAATTTGTGACATTATACGGCTGAAAAGTCAATGCTTTTATGATGCGGTTTACGTCGCTTCCATTAAGTTTGCGAGTGATCCGGGTTGTGAAAAGAAACGTATACTTGTGGCAGAATATGAAACAGGCATTTTATGCTTCTTTCATATTCTGCCTTTTTTTGTGTTAAAAAAGGATTATTTATGCTCTTACAGTTTACTACAATATGCTTTGTACTTATCACTATTACGGTATTTGCCCTCTCTCCGGGTAAGCTTCGAAGGTACATACTTCTTGTATCCAGTATCATTTATATCGGCATTGAAGGAGAATGCGCAGGGCTTGTTACCGTCCTGTTTATAACGTTCCTTACCTGGGGCGCGGGGATGTGCTTTTTTAATCGAGAAGATACCTCTGGCAGATCCCGCGACATGAGAAAGGCTGCTGCTGTCTTTATGGTAATCCTTCTTTCGGGCATTCTCTTTGGATGGAAGTATCTTCCGTGGGCAGCCCTTCAGCTTGGGATGAATGTCAGCGGAACCGTGTTTGGAATTGCCATTCCAATCGGCCTCTCTTTTTATACCTTTCAGGCAATAAGCTATGTACTTGACCTTCAGGGCGGAAGGATACTTCCCGAAAAGAGCTTTATCGACTTTGCCATATATATGACGTGGTTTCCAAAGTGGATGAGCGGCCCTATCGAGAGGGCGCCGGATTTTACTTCCCAGCTTAAGTTTCAGGGCAATATCAGAACCTTTTCCTTTAAGAGGATCACATGGGCCGCTTCCTATTTTGTGTGGGGACTTGTGATGAAGCTCATGGTGGCAGACAAGGTTGCAATAGCGGTAGATGCAGCGTATTCCGAAATCCCTTCCATGGGCAGCGCAGCGCTGATACTTGCTGCCTTCCTCTATTCGATTCAGATCTACTGCGACTTTGCGGGGTATACCAATGTGGCGATAGGTATTTCCAAGCTTTTTGGGCTCGACCTTACCCAGAATTTCAAGACACCTTATATGGCTGAAAATATCACTGATTTCTGGAGAAGATGGCACATAACGCTCAGCAGCTTCCTAAGGGACTATATATACATTCCGCTTGGAGGCAACAGGAAAGGGAGCTTTAGAAAACACTTAAATACCATAGTTGTATTTCTGATATGCGGCATGTGGCACGGAGCGGGACTTAGTTTTATAGTGTGGGGGCTTCTCCATGCGTCTTTTAATATTGTAACAGCGCTCACTAAAAAGACGCGGATGTCATTTTTGACGAGAGGCAAAACGGGTCGAGCTCTCACCTTCCTTCTGGTGACCATTGCGTGGATATTCTTCAGGGCGGATTCGCTTACCATAGCAGCAGGTTTTATAAGGGGAATGATACCGGGTCTTAGCGCCAATGGGGTGTTTACGGGACTATCTGCTGAAAATGGACTCGTGCTTGGCCTTAGCGCCATGGACTGGTGGATTGCTGTTATAAGCATCACCTCGATTGCCGTATTTGACGCATTTGCTTTTGCAAAAGACAGCATCCCTCCGATGATAATGAATGAGAAAATAAGCGACACAAGAAGGATAGTACTGCTTTCGGTGATACTGTCACTTGTTCTCGTGTTTGGTGAGTATGGCGCAGGGGATGAGATAAGAAAATTTGTTTATATGAATTTCTAGCGGGGAGTACAATGGACAGAAAATTTCGAAAAAAGATAATTGCATGCATTGTCAGCTTTTGCATAGTGGCAGGGGTGCTGAGTATCGCCGGAGCGGTTTTAAAGCCGCACTCGAAAGACGGTGTCATGCAGTCAATGGGGATATATGACCAGCCTGAGGGAACGATCGATGTGCTGATGCTTGGATCGAGCCACATCTACTACGGCGTTAATACCGCCAAGCTCTGGGAGGACTACGGGATCACTGGATATGATCTTGCCTCGGCTGAGCAGTCTCTGTGGGTGTCCTATCACTATCTGATAGAGGCCTGCAAGACGCAAAAGCCCAAGGTTGTGGTTCTCGACTTCTTTACACCGGCAGCTTTTATGGAGGATCACAAGTTTAAGTACAGCTTCCTCTCCGAGGCGCTCTATGGAATGAGGTTCTCTCTTAACAAACTGCAGATGATGTTTGCGTGTTTTGATGGCAATCCTGATCTCTGGAACAGGTATTTTCCATCTTTTTTTGGATACCACGATGAGTATGTGTCATTTGAGTCGGAGGACATAGGCAAGCTCTTTACAGATCATGCCGCCTTCAAGGGGTATACGCCTCACTTCGGCCAGGATCCGACGAATGAGTTTTATCTTGATACGGAAAATGTGCTCCCGCCATCCGAGAAGTCGCAAAAATATCTGAAAAAGATTGTTGACTATACCAAAAAGCACGGCATTAAGCTCTATATCACGATCGTTCCCTACAGGGTTAATGAGGAGCAGACATTTGAAAAGATCCAGGAGGAGGACAAGAGATACAACTGGCTTGTCGGGTACGTAGAAGAACTTGGGCAGCAGGGGTATGACCACGTGAGCTTTGACTATACGGTAAGCCACATGGAATCCTTTGACCTTGAAATGGAATCCGGTGAAGATATGGACGATTCGACGCACCTTAACTACTATGGGAGCTGCAAGTTTACCGATTATCTGGCAAAAGACCTGCGCCTTCGATATGGGGAAGAGGTTCTTTCGGACCACAGAGGCGACAGCGGGTACGAGTCCTGGGATGAAAATGCAAAGATAGTTAAAGAGGACGTTTTAAGTCATGGTTTTGAGTGGAGATAATTCTTTTTCCGTGATATAATTTTTTACAGCTATAGGTGCATAAAAAGGAGGAAAGAGAATGAGCGAAGCAACAAAGCAGTTGGAATACTGGCTTAATGATTCCTATTTTGATGAGGAGACCAAAGAGGAGCTATTAAAGATCAGAAATGATGAGGCTGAGGTTGAGGATCGTTTCTACAGAGAGCTTGAGTTTGGAACAGGCGGTCTGCGCGGTGTGATCGGTGCGGGTACCAACAGAATGAACAAATACACTGTAAGAAAGGCTACACAGGGTCTTGCCAACTATATCAAGAAACACGGCGGGGCTGATGCTGCCACAAGGGGTGTGGCTATTTCTTATGACTGCAGAAGATTTTCACCCGAGTTCGCTGACGAGACAGCTCTTTGCCTTGCAGCTAACGGTATCAAGGCCTATGTAAGTGACATTCTTCGTCCCACTCCCGAGCTTTCATTCGCACTCAGGGAGTTTGGATGCATTGCGGGCGTAATGGTAACAGCTTCTCACAATCCTCCTGAATATAACGGATACAAGGTTTACTGGGAGGACGGTGCCCAGGTTACACCGCCTCATGACACTGGCATCATCGATGAGGTTGTTGCGATCACCGATTACCATGATGTCAAGACGATGTCCAAGGACGATGCTGTTGCGCAGGGGCTCTATGTATCCTTTGGTGAAGAGATCGATGACAAGTACATGGTGGAGCTCAAGAAGCAGATCATCCATCAGGACGTAATTGATGAGATGGCAGACAAGTTCACCATCGTATACACACCTTTCCATGGCACCGGCAATCTACCTGTAAGGAGAGTGCTGAGGGAGCTGGGCTTCAAGAACGTATTTGTAGTTCCTGAGCAGGAGCTTCCGGATCCCGATTTCACAACACTTGATTACCCCAATCCCGAGGATCCCAAGGCCTTTGAGCTTGCTCTTAAGCTCGCTAAAGAGAAGGATGCGGACATCGTACTTGCTACAGATCCCGATGCCGACAGACTCGGAATCTATGCAAAAGACCTTAAGACTGGAGAGTACGTTGCATTTACCGGCAATATGTCCGGAATGCTCATCGGAGATTACATTTTAAGAGAGAGACAGGCAACGGGCACAATGCCTGAGAATCCTGCATTTGTAACCACCATCGTAACCACCAACATGGCAAAGGCGGTTGCAGAGAACTATGGCCTTAAGTACATTGAGGTTCTTACAGGCTTTAAGTACATCGGCGAGCAGATCAAGCTCTTTGAGCAGAACGGCCAGTCCAATAACTATGTATTTGGTCTTGAGGAGTCCTACGGATGTCTTGCGGGAACACACGCGAGGGACAAGGATGCCGTTGTTGCGGTTATGATGCTGTGCGAGCTCGCTGCCTTCTACAAGAAGCAGGGCAAGAGCGTATGGGATGCAATGATCGATATCTATGAGAAGTACGGCTATTACAAGGAAGGCCAATACTCCATAACCATGAAGGGCAAAGAGGGCGCTGAGCAGATCGCCGCTCTTATGGATAAGCTTCGCAACGATCCTCCCAAGGAGTTTGGTCAGTGGAAGGTAGAACAGTTCAGGGATTACAAGACCCACAAGACCATTGATATGGCAACAGGCAAGGAGGGCGACACAGGGCTTCCTACATCCAACGTTCTGTATTTTGCCCTTGATAACGACGCCTGGTGCTGCGCAAGACCTTCGGGAACAGAGCCCAAGATTAAGTTCTACATGGGCGTTAAGGGCAAGGATCTCGACGATGCAGCAAGGCTTCAGGATGAACTGACAGAGGCAGTTAAGAAAGTCATTGAATAAATAAAGGAAATCGTAACAGAGATGGGTATAAAAAATGCGGTCTCAAAGACAATTGCATATGCAAAGCGCAATGATACGAGAGCCGCATTTTTTGCTGCCCTTGAGAGGATATCTGACATCAAAAGGGAGAACTACAAATTTGTTCCCCTCTCTGATGCGGTAATAGCAGAACAAAAACAGGAGTACAGACTCCTGGCAGAGGCGGGCAACATAGTGCGGTTCAGCATTGTGGTGCCTCTTTTTGAGACTCCGGAAAACTATCTCAGGCAGATGATAGAGTCGGTTATAGCGCAGACCTATGGCAACTGGGAACTGGTTCTTGCGGACGCCTCCAAAGAGCCGCTTGAAGCGGCAATCGAGTACACCAAAAATGATCCGCGCATCAGGTACTGCCACCTTGACAGAAACGACGGAATATCCGTCAACACCAATAAGGGACTTGAGATGGCATGCGGAGACTATATAGGACTTCTCGATCACGATGATATATTGACACCTGATGCTCTCTACGAGATGAGCAGGGTTATCAGGAAGAGCATGAAGACCAACAAACTGGCCAGATATACAGGCTGTCCGGTGAGGCTAATCTACTCCGATGAAGACAAATTTGACGATTCGAAGGGCAGGTACTACGAGCACCATGAAAAGCCCTCTTTCAATATGGACTACCTTTTGTCCAATAATTACATCTGTCACTTCACAATGCTGAGGTCAGATATCATAAAGAGACTAAGGCTTAGGAAGGATTACGACGGGGCACAGGACTACGACCTGTTCCTCAGAGCCTGTGCGGAGGCTGCTCTTGAGATGCCCCAGGCTGAAAATCAGATCGTTCACATAGGCAAGGTCCTGTATCACTGGAGATGCCACCAGGCATCAACTGCGGCCAACCCCGCGAGCAAGTCCTATGCCTATGAGGCCGGAAGGAGGGCTCTGCAGGCTCTTTTAGACAAATACGGGATTGCGGCGAGGGCCGAAAACCTTGAACATGTTGGCTTTTACCGCGCTGAATATGACGGCGATGTCTTTTTGACAAGGCCTGATCTAGGCTGCGTGGGAGGCAAGATCCTTGGCAGGAATAAACGCATCTGCGGCGGAATGTACAGAAAGGACAGAAGCCTCATATTTGAGAACCTGCCGGAGGGCTACAGCGGAGGCTACCAGCACAGGGCCCACGTCCAGCAGGATGCGTATGCAGTTGATATACGGTGCCTGAGTGTGAGAGAAGAGCTTGTGCCTTTATATGAAGAGATCACGGGAAGAGCTTATCAGCCAGGCATGAACAATGCAGCGTTTGATGACCTTCCAAAGGAAGAGATTACAGCTTTGAGCATCAGACTATGTGAGGAGATCCGAAAACGCGGCTACCGCATCCTCTGGGATCCGCACATCGTGCGGCAGCTTTAAGGACTGTGATAAGTGTAAGCGGAAAGTGAAAAATGAGTACAGTTACGGTTGTAATTCCTAATTTTAATGGTATGAAGTATCTTGAGGACTGCATACGCAGCCTCTATAGACAGACCTTTCGTGACTTTGATGTCTGTGTGGTTGACAATGGCTCTGATGATGGCAGCATAGCCTATCTTGAGAAGAACTGGCCCCTGATAAAAGTGATCGCGCTTGGCGAGAACACCGGCTTTGCCAATGCTGTCAATGTCGGCATCAAAGCCTGCAAAAGCCGCTACGTCTTTCTTCTCAACAACGACACCTGCTGTGATGAGAGGGCTCTGGAGCAGCTGGTTTGGATAATGGAGCGCAAAAAGAAGCTCTTTTCAGCCCAGGCCAAGATGCTGTCAATGAAAGAGCCGCATAATATCGATGACTGCGGAGATCTGTACTGCGCTTTTGGTTGGGCTTTTACGCCGGGGAAGGACTGTGACAGCACAAGGTTTAGCAAAAGAGCGTCCGTGACAAGTGCCTGCGCGGGAGCGGCGATATACAGAAGAGAGTACTTTGACATAGTCGGATATTTTGATAAGGAGCACTTCTGCTACCTTGAAGATGTGGATATCGGCTACAGGGCAAGGCTTTTTGGCTATGCCAATGTGATGGAGCCGTCGGCGATAGTTTATCACGCGGGCAGCGCCTCAAGCGGATCGCGCTACAACGAGTTCAAGGTTGTCCTGACTGCCGGCAATAACATCTTTCTGATATATAAGAATATGCCTGCCCTGCAGATCATTATTAATCTTCCGCTCATACTCCTGGGAATACTTATAAAGCATGTGTTCTATACAAGGCACGGTCTTGGAAGAGCTCATATCAGAGGGCTTTGCGCGGGACTTGGCAAGATCGCAAGGTTCCCGGGCCACAGGGTTAAGTTTGGCTCCCTGCAGCTTACGAACGCTGTGAGACTTCAGATTGAGCTGTGGGTCAATCTGGCGCGCAGGGCGCTTTTAATTTGATATGATATAGTATAAAATAAATAAAGAAGTTTCTTGGGGAAAGATAAGAGAAATGCATCGTGATTAAGGATAATCAGGTACATCTTAATAGGGCGCACGTAATGGTGGACGGCCTTTTGGTGGCCGGTTCCTATGCGCTGTCCTATTATATAAAATTTGAATCTGCATTTGCTGACAATGGAGCCGGCGGCCGACTTTCGATGCCGGTTTATTTTTCTGCACTCTATTTTCTTGTTCCCGCATATATCTTCCTTTATTATATGGTCCAGCTCTACACTTCAAGGCGGGCCCTGCGTATGTGGGATGAGTTCGTGGATATTGTACAGGCCAATATCATGGGCGTCATCGGCTTTCTGGTAGTACTGTATATCATCAATCAGCCGGACTTTTCACGTTCCATGATCGCAATTTTTTTCGGACTCAATGTCTTTCTTACTACTGTGGCACACTGGATGCTTCGGCGCTTCCTCCGCTTTATCAGAAAGAAGGGCTACAATATCAAGCACATCCTTCTGGTCGGCTATTCAAGGGCAGCAGAGGCTTATATCCTGAGAATATTGGAGAATCCGCAGTGGGGCTACATAATCGCAGGCGTTCTCGATGACTTTGTGCCTATCGGGACAAGCTACCACGGGATCAAGGTAGTTGGCAAGATCGACCAGCTCAATGAATATCTTGCGAATAACAGCTATGACGAGATCACCATAACTCTTCCGCTTGATGACTATGACAGACTGGAAGTTCTGGTCGCTGAGTGCGAAAAGAGCGGTGTGCATACCAAGTTCATTCCGGATTATTCATCTCTTTTTCCAAGCAATCCGTATACGGAAGATGTGCAGGGCATCCCTGTTATCAATATAAGATATGTTCCGCTCACCAATTCTTTTAACAGATATGCCAAGAGGCTGGTGGATATAATAGGTTCGCTGGTGGCGATCATCATCTTTTCACCGATCATGGCAGCCGCTGCCATTGCAGTAAAACTTACAAGTCCGGGACCTGTCATCTACAAGCAGGAGAGGATCGGACTTAACGGAGTTCCTTTCAATATGTTCAAGTTCAGAACCATGTATGTTCAGACGGAGGCCGAGGAAAAGAAGGGCTGGACCACCAAGGGAGATCCGAGGGTGACCAAAGTCGGAGGACTGCTTCGAAAGACCAGTATCGATGAGATGCCGCAGTTTTTCAACATTTTCATAGGCCAGATGAGCCTTGTGGGGCCAAGACCAGAGAGGCCGCAGTTCGTGGAGAAGTTCAAAGAGCAGATCCCAAGGTACATGGTCAAGCATCAGGTAAGGCCGGGACTTACGGGGTGGGCTCAGATCAACGGCTACCGCGGCGATACATCCATCAGAAAGAGAATAGATTACGATATCTACTATATTGAAAACTGGTCAATGATGTTCGATTTTAAGATAATGCTCGGAACTGTCAGGCACGGCTTTATAAATAAAAACGCGTATTGAATATTGCCTCCTTTTGTGGCAAAATATATTGATGTCTTTATGACAATGTGTATTTTGTTGGGTGAGGAGAAATATAATGTCAAGCAGAGATGATGAGTACTACGACCGCGGGCGGAGTGACAAAAGATCCTCCACAAGACGCGGCGACAGATATGATGAGCAGGATGACAGATACAGGCAGCGGCGCGATACAAGACGCGATGACAGATACGACGACAGATATGACTCAAGATACGACGACCGGTACGATGACAGGGAAGCAAGAAGGCCTTCTTCCGGAAGGTCACAGGGCTCATCAAGATCCGGCAGCTCCAGGAGAGCTTCTTCAGGATCAGGGCGCGGAAGGCGCGATGGCAGATCGGGGAGCAACACCAAGGCAATCGTTCTTCTTGTGGTTGAGATGCTTGTGGCCTGTATTCTCGTCTTTGTGGCCTACACACTGTTCTTTAAGGTTGATGTCACCAAGGTGGGCAAGGTCAATCTGAACGAAGAGGCCATAACACAGAGCATCAATGAGACCGTTGTAGAGAATGAGCAGATGACTGAGTACACCAATATCGCACTGTTTGGTGTCGACGCAAGAGACGGCCAGCTCTACAAGAACACCAGATCGGATACGATCATCATTGCTTCGATCAACAACAAGACAGGAGATGTCAAGCTTTGTTCTGTCTACCGTGATACGTATCTCAATCTTAGCAATGATACATACAACAAGTGCAACACCGCCTATGCCAAGGGAGGTCCCGAGCAGGCTATCTCGATGCTCAACATGAACCTTGACATGGATATTCAGGATTTTATTACTATCGGATTCAGAGGACTTACAGATGTTGTTGATTCGCTCGGCGGCGTCACGATCGATGTGACGGAGTCTGAGATATCGCATCTTAACAACTATCAGTCCACAATGGCGCAGGAGCTTAAACTGCAATATACACCGGTTACAAGTGCCGGTGTCCAGACCCTTAACGGACTTCAGGCGACGGCTTACTGCCGTATCAGATACACGGCAGGAGACGATTTCAGGCGTGCGGAGAGGCAGAGAACAGTGCTTATGGCCTGCCTTGAGAAGGCTCAGGGTATGAGCTTTAGCAAGCTTGAGACGGTTGCCAACAGTGTGTTTGGCGAGACCTATACCTCGCTTGATCTCAACGAGATTTTGGATCTTCTTAAGAATATAGCGAACTACCGCATAGTTGATAACAACGGATTCCCTTATGAGGAGATGCGTACAACGGGCACTATGGGCAAGTCCGGAAGCTGTGTGCTTCCTGTTGACCTTCAGAGCAATGTCAAGTGGCTTCACAAGTTCCTGTTTGATGATTCCGATTATGAGGTTTCGAGCGATGTTCAGAAGTATAGTGAGAAGATAAAGACCGACGTCGGCAAGTATCTCGGGAACTGATTTTTAAGGGCTGGGCTTATTAAGTCCGGCCTGATTTATTTTCGCAATTTAGGATGAGACATGAGAACAGTAGATGTAATAATACCTACATATAAACCGGATATATCTTTTTTGCGCCTTCTGGATGATCTTCAGAAACAGTCGGTGAGGCCATCAAAGATTATCATTATGAACACCGACAAGGTTTTCTGGGACAGGCTTGTTGAGAAGTCGGGGGAGAATCCTGTAGCTAAATATGACAATATTATCATAAGACACGTTACCAAGTCAGAGTTTGATCACGGTGATACCAGAAATGAAGGGGTCAGACTCTCGGAGGCGGACTTTTTCCTTATGATGACACAGGATGCCCATCCCAGGGACAAGGTTCTGATCCAGAGCCTTTTGGGCGCGATGGACAGTGATGTCGCAGCTTCGTACGCAAGGCAGTACCCAAGGAGCGACTGTTCTCTGGCAGAGAGATATTCGAGAAAGTTCAACTATCCGAGCGAGCCGATGAAGAAGACGCAGGCAGACATTGCGCGCTTGGGGATCAAGACCTATTTCTGCTCCAATGTATGCGCGATGTATAACAGGAAGATATTTGATGAGATAGGCGGCTTTACCAGGAAGACTATTTTTAATGAGGATATGGTTTATGCGGGAAGTGCCTGCCAGAAGGGATACGCGATCTGCTATGTGCCTGAAGCAGGAGTGATCCATTCCCACAATTATACATATCTTCAGCAGTTCCACAGGAATTTTGACATAGGAGTTTCACAGACGGATCACCCTGAAATTTTTGCGGCAGTAAGCTCGGAGAACGAGGGCAAAAAGATGGTCCGTCAGACCATAGACCACTTCAGACATATAGGTAAGAGCTACATGATCCCGGATTATTGCATCATGTGCGCCTTCAGACTCATAGGTTACAAGCTTGGAAGAAACTATAAACATCTTCCCCGGAAACTGAGAATTTCTTTTTCGCTTAATAAGGAATATTTTAAAAAATGGAATTAGACCTTTCTGGATTCAATACAAGAATATCCGATGATATGCACACCTGGGAGGAAGTCAGCCTCCTTTATAACTCTGCCCTGAAACAGATCACTACCAAGATCGAGATCCTTAACGAGGAGTTTCAGGAGGTTCACAGATACAACCCCATTGAGCATATCAAGGCAAGGGTCAAGAGCCCTGAGAGCATTGTCAAGAAGCTTAAGAGGAACGGATACGAGTCCACGATCGAGAATATGGTCCGGTATGTCAATGACATAGCGGGCATACGCATAATTTGTTCATTCACTTCCGATATCTACAGGATCGCTGAGATGATCAGCAACCAGAAGGATATCCAGGTGCTGCTGGTTAAGGATTACATCATGAATCCCAAGGACAGCGGCTACAGAAGCTATCACATGATAATTTCTCTTCCGGTGTACTTGTCGGACAGGATCGTCAACGTCAAGGTGGAGATCCAGATAAGAACGGTTGCCATGGATTTCTGGGCATCCCTTGAGCACAAGATACAGTACAAATTCGAGGGGAAGGCACCGCATCACATCAACTATGAGCTGCACGAATGCGCAGCGATGGTTGCGAGCCTCGATGCGAGAATGCTGCAGCTCAATGAAGAAATTCTGTCAATAGAGGCGGAAAAGTGAGAAAACATAAAAAATTTGTATGATATACGGATTGCTCCGCTTGCGCTTTCGCAATCCTACAAACATGCGGAATCCGCACTACCGTGCTACTTCCTTATGTTTGTTAGGATTCCAAGGTCCAAAATAATCCTGAGCAAGCTCGATTATTTTGGACTTTGGAATCGCAATATCATACAAATGAGGAGTGGCCGAACACATTTCTGCGCCCGGCCTATTATGAAAAAATCTATCTTTTGTTGTCAGTAGCCTTGTCGAATCGGCTATGTATAAAATATACAAGAAAAATATTAACAAATTATGAACAAGGAATGAACAAAAGGTAAAAGTGGACAATAAATTCCTTTTAAACAATCTAAACTTGTCTAATTTGCATAATAAATGATAAGCTAGTGAGGGTGTATACTCGTATGAAGAAGTAACTATTTCGGGAGGGCGAAAAGTGGATAATTTTTTTGACAATCTTTCAGATAAGGTTAGCGCACAGGAGATCATAAAGGCCAATGCAAGGGCAGAGGCAGCTGAAGCGGAGAGAACAAGGCAGGAGGCCGAACAATACAAGGCCCAGCTTCAGGAATTAAAGGAAAATGCAAGGCAGCAGAAAGAGGCAATAGATGAGACCAGGCAGTCCCTTGCTTCTTTGTCGGAGAGAATGGACGGCAATGAAACCAGGATACATGATGTCGGTGTTCAGATATACAGGAATGTGCAGGCTGTTGTCGAGAAGGGACAGGCTGACATAAGGAAGGAGTTCGCTGCCCTTAAGGAGCAGGAAAGCGCTTCTTTTGAAGAGATTAAGACCAAGAGCGAAGAAGAGTTCAGAAATCTTGGCGAGGTCAATGATAAGGCATTTAAGTCTCTTAAGGAGAAGAATGCTGATCAGTTCAAGGAGATGGATTCGAAGTTTGAGCAGATGCTGGTTGCTCTCGAGTCCAAAAACGGAGCTCTTATGCCTCTTATCATTATTACACTGCTTGTTTCGGCAGCAGATCTTGTTATCAATATTTTAAGGATTTTAGGTGTTTTATAAATGAATTTTACCCGGACAGTTTTTCGCAACAAGATCAGGATATGGTTTCTCCAGTCTGCGCTTATTGTGATAGTAGTATGGATACTTTTTATGCCCAGTTTTGTTAAGTTCGAAAAGGGCGAGGACAATATATTTACGGTCAGAATAAACAATACGGTGGTAGGAACTGCTGCTTCAAAAGATGATGCCATGGAGGCCTACAGAGCGGCCAGGAGGTCTTTTGCCAAAGGAAGCGACGAGCTCGTGCTTGTGAACGCGGATCTGTCGGTAGAGGGCAGCAATGTTCTCTTTGGAAGCGTTGACTCGGTATCTGCCATGAGAAGAGCAATGGAGGGTGTGATCGGAGGCAATGTGAGGAGTACCCTGAACAGGGCATATTCTCTCAAGATCAACGAGTATTCGGTCAACCTTGCCAATACTGCTGACGTGATGAGACTTCTTTCGACAGCTCTTTACAACTATGACACGCAGAGGCTCTATGACGTGAACCTCATGCTTGACACCGAAAGGGAAGTTGGCGTTCTTACGCCCCAGGTCATAAGCAAGGAAGAGATCAAGAAGGAAGAGGAGACCCAGAAGATGAAGATGCCCGAGTCGGGCTTTACGGCTGAGCTGACGCAGATTGTCAATGATGCCAAGCCGCTTGCCTATGACAAGGACTTTTCCGACTACACACTGGGACTTATGAGCATAGACTTTGCTGACAAGGTTGAGATAGTTGAGTGTTATCTTCCTGACAGTGAGATAACTGATGTGGAGACTGCAATTGATGATGTGACCAAGGACAAGGAGACCAATCAGATCTACGAAGTCCAGTCCGGCGACACTCTGGGATCCATCGCCCTCAAGTTTGGACTTACGGTCGACGATCTCGTTGCCATGAATGAGTCATTAGAGAGCGAGACGACCACTATAAGAGTACAGGACAACCTCATTGTCACTGTTCCTGAGCCTGAACTCTCAGTGGTCTATACGATGCAGGAGTACTACGAAGAGGACTATGAGGCTGACGTGCAGTATGTTGACAATGACAGCTGGTACACGACTCAGAGCAAGGTCATCCAGGAACCCTCCGCAGGTCACCGCAAGGTTGTGGCTCTGGTTACCTACAATGACAACAGCGAAGAGGGGCGCGAGATAGAAAAGGAAGAAGTCACTTATCCGGCAGTGCCCAAGATAGTCGAGAGGGGAACCATAGTTCCGCCTACATATATCAAGCCTATATCCGGCGGAAGACTTACATCCGGATTTGGAAAGAGAAACAGACCTACCAGAGGCGCGAGCTCATTCCACAAGGGTGTCGACTGGGCAACACCTGTCGGAACTTCTGTTGTTGCTTCTTCCTCGGGAACTGTTACCAGAGCAGGATGGGGAAGCGGCTACGGATACTGCGTATACATACATCACTCCGATGGTAAGGATACGAGATACGGACATCTGTCCAAGGTACTGGTCTCGGTTGGACAGTCTGTGACACAGGGGCAGAGGATTGCGCTATCCGGCAACACCGGTGTATCAACGGGACCGCATCTTCACTTCGAGATACTGGTGAACGGTGCTCAGGTGAACCCGCTCAATTACCTGAACTGAGGAAAATCCCTGATCAGGGCTTTGTTAAAGTTTTTATTTTACAAATCCTGTTTGTTGTGATATAACATACAGTATTGCGTAAGAAAGATAATGTGAAATATCGCTTCGGATCGATTCCGGGCACCATGATTTATTCGTGGAAAAGAGAGATTTATTATGGAAAAATATGTGATAAAAGGCGGTAATCCCCTTGTGGGTGAGGTTGAGATTGGCGGTGCCAAGAATGCAGCTCTTGCGATCCTTGCAGCAGCTACCATGACCGATGAGACTGTCTACATTGATAATATGCCTGATGCCTCAGACACCAACGCTATGCTGCAGGCTATTGCGAGCACAGGAGCAATTGTTGAGAGACTGGGCAGGCATGCGGTCAAGATCAATGCATCCCAGATCCATGATTTTACGATTGTAAATGATCATATCAAGAAGATCAGGGCATCCTACTATCTTTTAGGTGCTCTTTTGGGCAAGTACAGACAGGCCGGAGTGGTTCTCCCCGGAGGCTGCTACATCGGACTTCGCCCCATAGACCAGCACATCAAGGGCTTTACAGCACTCGGGGCAAGTGTCAACATCGAGCATGGCATAATCCATGCAAAAGCTGACAGGCTCGCCGGAAGCCATATATATCTTGACGTTGTAAGCGTAGGCGCTACCATCAATATCATGATGGCTGCAGCCATGGCAGAGGGCAAGACCATTATAGAGAATGCAGCCAAGGAGCCGCATGTCGTTGATATTGCCAACTTCCTTAACAGCATGGGTGCCAATATCAAGGGCGCAGGTACTGATGTTATCCGTATAAGAGGCGTTGAGAAACTGCACGGAACAGAGTACACGATAATCCCCGATCAGATCGAGGCAGGTACTTTTATGATAGCTGCAGCTGCCACTATGGGTGACGTGACAGTCAAGAACGTCATCCCCAAGCACCTTGAGTCCATAAGTGCCAAGCTTATAGAGATGGGATGCCAGATACATGAGTCAGACGATGAAGTCAGAGTTGTGGCAACAAGAAGACTTCAGAATAGCCATGTCAAGACCCTGCCATATCCCGGATTTCCTACCGATATGCAGCCGCAGATCACCGTGGCACTGGGACTTGCAAGTGGGATCAGCATAGTCACGGAGAGTATTTTTGAGAACCGGTTCAAGTATGTTGATGAGCTCACCAAGATGGGAGCAAGCATCAAGGTCGAGGGAAGCACAGCTATTATCGAGGGCGTTGAGAGGTACACGGGCGCGACTGTTTCGGCACCGGATTTAAGAGCCGGCGCGGCACTTGTGATCGCGGCACTCACAGCGGAAGGCTTCTCGACAGTAGAAGAGATAAAATATATCCTCAGAGGTTATGAAGATTTCGATATTAAGCTCCGCGAACTTGGAGGAGTGATCGAGAAGGTCGAAGAGGAGAGAGATATACAGAAGTTTAAACTTAAACACGCATGAGCAGGGCTCATGCGTGCTTTTTTGTTTCATAGGAAATTCTTCTGAATTTCCTATGAAATATCTTTGAGTACTTTAAATCTGAAAATATTCTGTAAAAAGTATGTTTTTTTACGAAAATTGACTTTGATAGCGTTTTTTTATATTAATTTTCGATTATAATAATAAGAGGTATTCTGAATTTTATCGTAGGGAGTTTTTGTAAATGATGAAAACTAACAGCGTCAGAACATTGGATATCGAAGCCAAGTATAAGCAGGATTTTAGAAGGACGATACTGATAGTAGATGATGAGCCTGTGAACCTACGGCTGCTTGGCAACATCCTTAAGGAGGAGTATGACATCGCCTATGCCCAGACGGGCGAGGAAGCAATAGAGGAGATTAAGAACCAGAAGGAGTTTCTATCGCTGGTACTTCTTGATCTTTATATGCCGCAGGGCAACGGATATACCGTACTCGATACTGTGATGGGATCAGAGGAACTGTCGCATATTCCTGTTATTGTTTTTACCGCGGAAAAAATGGCAGAGGTTGAGAGCCTTAAGAGGGGAGCGGTTGATTTCCTCCATAAGCCCTATGACAGGCCTGAGGTTATAAAGGCGAGGGTGAGAAGGGCAATAGAGCTATCGATAGGCAGAAACATCATCAATACAACGGGTGTCGATAAACTCACGGGGCTTATGACCAGAGAGTATTTCCTTCAGTATGCCAATGAGTATGACAAGTTCCACCCGGAGCAGGAGGTGGACGCAGTTGTCTTAAATGTCAGCAAATTTCATCTGATAAATGAACTATATGGCAGGAGATTCGGAGACAAGGTACTGTGCGCCATCGCAGACGGAGCAAGGAGCGTGGCGAGGGCCTGTGGCGGAGTCGCCTGCAGATCAGGAGCAGACAGTTTTTATCTCTATATTGAGCACCAGACTGACTATGACTTTTTGCAGAAGAGTCTCACGAACAGACTCTATGAATTTATGGAGACGCAGGATGCCAGGCTTAGGATCGGTATTTATCCGGATCTGTATCACTCTGCAAATATTCAGCAGCGCTTTGACAGAGCCCTTCATGCGAGCAATTCTATCTCAAGAAATGCCAACGCCACAACGGTTGCCATTTACAACAATGAGATGTATGAAAAAGAGGTCTTTGAGGCAAAGCTTCTCGGAGACATAGAGAAGGCTCTTTCCGAGAAGCAGTTCAAGGTGGTCTTCCAGCCCCAGTACGATATAAGCGGAGAGGAGCCAAGACTTTGCAGCGCTGAGGTTCTGGCAAGGTGGAAACACCCGGAGTTTGGATTTGTAAGGCCCGACTTCTTTATACCCCTGTTTGAAGAGAACGGACGTGTCAAGGAACTTGACCGCTACGTCTGGATGGAGGCGGCAAGACAGGTTCGAAGATGGAGGGATATGTACGGTGTTACGATCCCCGTGTCGATAAATGTCTCGAGGGTAGATATTTTTGACCCGGATCTTCTCGAATATCTGAAGTATGTGGTTTCTGAGAACGGACTTGAGACAGATGACATTCGCCTTGAGATCACGGAGACTGCCTACACGGACAGCGTCAGCACTGTTCTGGATGTGGTGATGAGCCTTCGGAATGAAGGATTTAAGGTCGAGATGGATGATTTTGGAAAGGGATATTCCTCTCTAAATATGCTCACCTCACTTCCTATTGACGCGCTCAAGCTTGATATGGCGTTTATCAACGGAATTGCCCGCAATAACAAAGAGATGGGCATGGTGGAGTTTATTCTTGAGATTGCGAGATTTTTAAAGGTTCCGGTTATCGCAGAGGGCGTGGAGACGTCGGAGCAGTATCTTTTGCTCAAGAATGCTGGCTGCGACATAATACAGGGCTATTATTTCTCCAAGCCGGTAATGCCGGCTGAGTTCGGTCAGCTCATAGAAAAAAACATAGGACAGTTTAAGCGTGAAACTGCATCGGGCAGAGAAAAAACAGATGAGTAATAAACGTTATTGAAAGGAGATGCCATGACGATTGAATCCCTTAAGAACTTTGGAGCTAACATTGAGGAAGGCCTTGAAAGATGTATGGGCATGGAGGACTTTTACCTTGAAATGGTAGAACTTGGACTATCCGATGAGAGATTTGATACTCTGGGGAAGGTACTCGAATCAGACAATAAGGATGAGGCTTTTGAAACGGTACATGCTCTTAAGGGCGTGATAGGCAATCTTGCGCTTACGCCGCTTTACGAGACGATCTGCGAGATCACGGAGCATCTGCGTGCTAAAGATGATATTGACTACAAGCCTCTTTATGATAAACTTCTTGAACAGAAGAAGACAATAATGGAGATGTGAAGAAAAGTATGGAAAAGAAAAGCGAGCCTGAACAGGACAGGCACAGTGAACAGGGGATGAATCCTTTCTACTATATTATTGATCATATGCCAGCGGCGGACATTTACGGAAGAGTAAGGGTCATGTTCCGCTGGCTCTTTTTGGGCTGTATTACCGGCACGGTCGTTGGAGTTGCGGGGGCTCTTTTTTCAAAAGCGGTAGTATGGGCTACGAAGTTTCGGACCGAACACGACCTGATAATTTTGGGACTTCCGTTTGCCGGGCTTTTAATTGTCTTTATGTACAGGGCATGTAAGGACTACGAGGACAAGGGAACAAATCTTGTCATCAAGTCGATCCAGGAAGGGGAGCACCTTCCGCTGTCGAAAGCGCCTTTAATTGTTGTATCGACAACACTTACGCACCTCTTTGGAGGATCAACAGGACGTGAGAGCGCCGCGCTTCAGATGGGAGGAAGCATCGGTTACAACCTTGGAAAGCTATTCAGGTTAAAAGAGGGAAATGTCAAGATAATTACCATGTGCGGAATGAGCGCTGCGTTCTCAGCGCTGTTTGGGACCCCTATGACGGCGTCTTTTATGGCAATGGAAATTGAGAATGTAGGAGTGATGTACTATTCGGCGCTTGTTCCCTGCGTTATATCGGCTCTGGTCGCCCAGGGGATTGCCGAGAAGCTCGGAGCTATGGGAGATGAGTTCGCTGTTACAATTGTTCCTGAGTTTACCCCATATTATGCACTGATCACCGGGATTCTGGCGCTTCTTTGCGCTGCGCTCAGCGTGATCTTTTGTCAGGTGCTTCATTTTTCGGGGAAGACCTATAAAAAGCTTTTGCCAAATCCTTATGTGAGGGTATTTGTGGGAGGATGCATCGTTGCTGCGCTGACGTTCCTTTCGGGGGTGCGCTACTACAACGGTGCCGGCATGAATGTCATTGAGATGGCGATCCGGGGAAATGCTCCTTATCCGGCATTTCTTTTGAAGATCATCTTTACAGCCCTGACGCTTGGGGCAGGCTATAAGGGTGGTGAGATCGTGCCCGCTCTCTATATCGGGGCGACCTTTGGATGTCTATACTCGCAGCTACTTGGTTTTGACCCGGCGCTCTGCGCAGCGATCGGGATGGGAGCTCTGTTTTGCGGCGTTACGAACTGCCCGATATCTTCGCTCTTTATATGCTTTGAACTGTTCGGCTTTAAAGGAATGCCGTACTACCTTCTGGCTATAGCCCTAAGCTATACCTTCTCAGGGTACCACAGCCTGTATTCCAGTCAGAAGATCATGTACTCAAAATATCACAACAAGTACATAAACAGAAATACCAAGTAGTGTTTTTTACAAACAAAAAAGAAACGGCCGCCTCAGTGGGACAGTCGCTCCTTTATAAAAGAGAAAACTACTATGCAAAAAGATCAATCGTACCGCCGGACATTCCATAGGAGAGCGGATCTGTGTTCTGGGAATAGCCGGTGGTCATGCCCTGGAATTTCTGTGCTACTTCATTGAACATCCTGTTTGCCTCCTGAGACTTCCTGGCGCTGTCTGCAGAGAGCGCAAGCGGGTTACTTTCTTCATCGTCTGACATCACCTTGGCATTTGGATAAACCACAGGCGGGACGTTCATCACGGCGCCTGACATTCCTGTTTTGGTGAAAGCATCCGAGACATCAGACTCATTCTTTATATTATAATTCATGGGCTGAACAAAGCTCATTCCATATGGATTTCCTATTCCGCCAACCGATAGACTCATACTGATTCTCCTATTACCCCAAAATCATCTTATATACATGATAGCCTCATAAGAAGGTACATTCAATTATACGTAAGAAAACATTATATAAAAAATTAAGGACTAACTATAAAATTTCAATTAAATATGTCGAAATAGTATATAAGAGTATTGTTTTTTAGTTTGCATTTGTGCATTTTGCTTGCTAAAATTATTTTATAGGGGGATTTGTACATCATGCTTCAAATGTCATATGTGGGGATTGCTTTTTCCCTGGTGTACTACATCGTATTTGGTGTGGCGGTCAGGCTGATGGAGCTGACCAGCAAGGCCAGGAATAAGGCAAGGTTATTTGTTCTTATTAGTTCCATGGTTATTTTTTCCATATCCGGGCTGCTTGCCGGGGTTCTTAATCTGAGGGCCGGCATGTTTCTTTATGGCATCCCCTTTCTGCTTCTTTCTATGATTTCAGTCATCATCGTTGTTTCCATTATATTTGAACTTCATCAGATCAATGCCAGGGTACGCATGCGCAGGTTTATGGTTCTCTTTGATATAGTCGACAGATTCATCACAGAGGGCAAGACCAGCGAAGAGATCATGGAGTATCTTACCGGCAGACAGAAGCTCACGGTAAAAGAGGCATCAGACTTTATGGAGTTTATCTCTGATCCTGACAATCATCAGTTTCTTGCCGATGTCAATGACAAGATCCAGGAGGCCAAGATGCTCCACAAGGCAGAGAGTGACTATTAAACTGATTATTTCATATATTTTGAGGAAGAATGTCGCTTGCGACATTCTTTTTCGCTTTAAAGTATTGACTTTTTTTATAATTAGACTTAACTTAGTAAGTAATAATTGTATACAAAAATACATTTGAGGAGGAAAAGTATTATGAATAAGTTTAAGAGAGTATTCAGCGCTGTGCTTGCTTCCGCTATGGTTGTTTCCATGCTTGCAGGATGCGGCGATGCAGCACCTTCAGGCTCGGGGGCAGAGGGAAGTGATGCGGGATCTTCTTCCGGCGGATCTGTTTTCAAAATCGGTGCTATAGGACCTTTCACAGGTGCGGCTGCAGCTTACGGCAATGCTGTTAAGAACGGCGCACAGATCGCTGTTGATGAGATCAACGCGGCAGGCGGAATAAATGGTACAATGATCGAGTACAAGAGCGAGGACGATGAGCTCAATGCAGAGAAGTCAGTCAACGCTTACAATACCCTTAAGGACTGGGGAATGCAGATCCTTGTTGGATCGACAACATCAGCATGCTCTATCGCTGTTTCAGAGAATACCAAGAGTGACAACATGTTCCAGCTCACACCTTCGGGATCTGCTGAGGACTGTGTAAAATATGACAACGTATTCCGTGTATGTTTCTCAGACCCCAACCAGGGAATCGCTTCAGCTCAGTATATAAATGACAACAACCTGGCTACCAAGGTTGGCATCATCTATGACAGCTCAGATGTTTACTCATCAGGTATCTACCAGAAATTTGTTCAGGAGTCCGAGGGCAAGAACTATGAGATCGTTTCTGCCGAGGCTTACACACAGGACAACAACACAGACTTCTCTGTTCAGCTTCAGAAGGCCAAGGATGCAGGCGCTGATCTTGTATTCCTTCCTATTTATTACTCAGATGCAGCACTCATCCTTACACAGGCCAACACAATGGGATATGCTCCCACATTCTTCGGCGTTGACGGTTTGGATGGTATCCTTACAGTTGAGAACTTCGATACATCACTCGCTGAGGGCGTAATGCTTCTTACACCTTTCGCAGCTGATGCCAAGGATGATCTTACAGTAAACTTTGTTAAGCAGTACAATGACAAGTTTGGTGAGACTCCCAACCAGTTCGCGGCAGATGCATATGACGCAGTTTATATCATCAAGGCTGCCATTGAGAAGTCAGGAGCAACAGCTGACATGAGCGTATCAGATCTCTGCGAAGCTTTAAAGGGTGCCATGACACAGATCGAGGCATCAGGACTTACATCAGCCAAGATGACATGGGAGGCATCAGGAGAGCCTAACAAGGAGCCTAAGGCAGTAGTTATCAAGGACGGTGCTTACGTTTCCAACTAATTGATGTAATTATGCGGAGTTTTGGATTATAATTTAAGATAAAGATTACAGATTTCAGCGAGGGATGCTGTCAAAGGTATCCCTCGTTATCGCATTATTAAGAACTAATGGAGGTGCAGGATGAGTTTTTTGACCTATCTCATTAACGGGCTCAGTCTGGGAAGTATTTATGCAATAATAGCGCTGGGGTATACCATGGTATATGGAATTGCCAAGATGCTGAATTTCGCTCACGGCGATTTTATCATGGTGGGATGCTACATTATTTTCTCGGTGAGTGCTGCTCTTTCGGGCAATTCTGTTGTGGGTATAATTGTGGCGATCATCCTGTGTACTCTTCTTGGAGTTACAACTGAATTTGTTGCGTACAGACCTCTGCGGGGTGCTGCGTCACCACTTGCGGTACTGATCACTGCGATCGGTGTGAGCTATCTTCTTGAGAATATTGCTCTGCTTATCTATGGCGCTGACATTAAATCATTCTCATCTGTAGTAAAGTGGGAGGGCCTTAGTTTTGCGGATGGCCAGCTTAAGATTCAGGGCGTAACTATTGTTACGATAGTCGTGAGCGTAGTTATCCTGGTGGTGCTTCAGCTCTTTATCAATAAGACCAGACAGGGGCAGGCAATGCTGGCAGCTTCTGAGGACAAGGGAGCAGCAACTCTCATGGGCATTAATGTAAACAGGACGATAGCTCTTACCTTTGCCATCGGCTCATCACTGGCAGCTGTGGCAGGTGCGCTTCTTTGCTCGGCTTATCCCTCGCTCTCACCCTATACGGGAGCAATGCCCGGAATCAAGGCATTCGTCGCAGCGGTTCTGGGAGGCATCGGATCGATCCCGGGAGCAATGATAGGAGGACTTGTACTCGGCATTGTAGAGATACTGTCCAAGACCTATATCTCGTCGCAGCTTGCGGATGCCATTGTGTTTGGAATCCTGGTTGTGGTTCTTCTTGTGAAACCGACCGGAATACTCGGAAAACAGATACAGGAAAAAGTATAATACGGAGATGATTTATGAAGAAACAGACAAAGAACAATCTGATCACTTATGCAATAGTAATTGCAGCATATATCATACTTGAGATCCTGATGCTGACGGGCAATCTCTCCAGCCACATGAAGGGACTTCTGGTGCCGATGACATATTATGCTATCATAGCAGTCGCCCTGAATCTGTGCGTCGGGATCCTTGGAGAACTGAGTATCGGCCACTGCGGCTTTATGTGCATCGGAGCTTTTACGAGCGCATTCTTTTCAAGGGCTACATCGGAAAGTCTTCCGGCAGCGCCGAGGTTCATAATCGCGCTTCTGATCGGAATAGCATCTGCAGCGCTCTTTGGCTTTCTTATTGGTATTCCGGTACTGAGGCTCAAGGGCGACTACCTTGCGATCGTGACCCTGGCTTTTGGTGAGATTATCAAGAACGTCATCAATGCTTTTTATGTGGGGATCGATGCCAAGGGACTTCATTTCTCGATGAAGAGTGCGATGGAACTGAATATGGACGGCGGAGATACCATCGTAAACGGAGCCATGGGAATAACGGGAACACCCCATGATGCCAATTTCACTATAGGAATAGTACTGCTTCTCATATCTCTTTTTGTGGTACAGAATCTGGTCAATTCCAGGGATGGCAGGGCGATCATGGCAATCCGTGACAACTATATCGCGGCCGAAGCCACCGGAATCAATGTGACAAGCTACAAGATGATGGCATTTACAATCTCTGCGGCAATAGCAGGCGCTGCGGGAGTTCTGTTCTCTCACAATATCACTACACTTACCGCGTCCTCACAGTATTTTGGTTACAACGCATCAATTATGATACTGGTATATGTGGTCCTCGGAGGAATCGGCAACATCAGGGGCAGCGTTATCGCAGCCTGCATACTGTATCTGCTTCCGGAGCTGCTTCGCGGATTTAGTACATACAGAATGCTCATCTATTCAATAGTGCTGATCGTTATGATGATCGTCAACTGGTCACCCAAGGTTATTGAGTGGCGAAAGAGAACTTTCGGACGCATTGGCGCTGGACGAAGAAAGGCGGCTTAAATGGCACTACTGGACGTTAATAATCTGTGTATTTCTTTCGGCGGACTAAGAGCCGTTGACAATTTTAATATAACTATTGAAAAGGGAGAACTGTACGGCCTTATCGGACCAAACGGCGCGGGCAAGACCACGGTCTTTAACCTTCTTACCGGTGTGTACAAACCAAACGAGGGCATCATAAGGCTTGACGGTGAGGATATCACCAGAAAGAGTACCATTGAGATAAACCATGCCGGAATAGCAAGAACCTTCCAGAATATCAGGCTCTTTAAGAACATGTCTGTGCTTGACAACGTCAAGGTCGGACTTGCCGAGAGATATAAATACAGCTCGATTGAGGGCATTCTTCATCTCGGCAAGTACAAAAAGATTGAAAAAGAGATGGATGACGAGGCTGAGAGGCTTCTGAAGGTGTTCGACCTCGATGGTGAGATCGAGACCAATGCTTCCAATCTCCCCTACGGCAAACAGAGAAAGCTCGAGATTGCAAGGGCCATGGCGACAAATCCCAAGCTCCTGCTCCTCGATGAGCCTGCGGCAGGAATGAACCCCAACGAGACAGGGGAGCTGATGGACACTATCGCGCTGGTGAGGAAGGAATTTGATATGACGATCCTTCTCATCGAGCATGACATGAAGCTGGTGTCAGGTATATGTGAGAAGCTGACAGTCCTTAATTTCGGTCGTGTCCTCTGTCAGGGTGAGACCAGGCAGGTACTGGCTGATCCTGAGGTCATCACTGCTTATCTTGGAGAGTAAATATTTAAGAGGTATTTTATGGAACCAATTTTAGAGGTTAAGAATTTAAGCGTATATTACGGTGTCATTCAGGCGCTGAAGGGGATATCTTTTCATGTTGACAAGGGAGAGATCGTAGCACTTATAGGCGCCAACGGAGCGGGCAAGACCACGACCCTTCACACTCTCTCAGGGCTTATAAACGCTGATGGCGGCGAGATCATTTACAAGGGACACGAGCTCACAAGGACTCCCAACCACAAGATTGTAGGACTTGGTATGGCTCAGGTTCCTGAGGGAAGAAGAGTTTTTGCCGAGATGACTGTTCTGCAGAACCTTCGTATGGGGGCCTACACCAGGAAAGACAAGAGCGAGATGGAGGCAACCATAGAAAATGTCTATAGGAGATTTCCAAGGCTCGAGGAGAGAAAGAACCAGCTTGCAGGTACGCTAAGCGGCGGTGAGCAGCAGATGCTCGCCATGGGCAGAGCTCTCATGTCACATCCCGAGCTCATCCTGATGGACGAGCCTTCGATGGGACTTTCACCCATCTTTGTAAATGAGATCTTCAGTATCATCGAGGATGTCAACAAGGACGGCGTCACAGTACTTCTTGTTGAGCAGAACGCCAAGAAGGCACTGTCGATCGCAAGCAGAGCCTATGTGCTTGAAACCGGCAGCATTGCCAAGGAAGGTGATGCCGGAGAGCTTCTAAACGATGAAGCGATCAGGAAGGCATATCTGGGTGAGTAATGTATCTGGCCTGTGCACCTGTTACCGGTGACAGTGTTTTGCCGGGTTATGAATGCAAAAGATGTTCTATCGATAAAATTCTAAGCAGGAGGAATCATGAAGAGGAATATTGTCATTACGATTGCGCGTCAGTACGGAAGCGGCGGAAGGACTGTGGGTGAGATGCTGGCCAATGACCTGGGCATCCACTACTATGACCACGAGCTGATAAAGCTCGCATCTGAGGAGAGTGGGATCAACGAGAGCCTCTTTCTTGAGACTGACGAGAGGTGCAGAAAGAGCGGATTCTTCAGAAAGCAGATCAATGTCTACAAGGGTGAAATAATCGGACCTGAGAGTAAGGAATATACTTCCGAGGCCAATCTTTTTAACTTTCAGGCCAAGGTTCTCAAGAAACTGGCAGAGACAACAAGCTGTGTAATTGTAGGCAGGGCAGCCGATTTTGTCCTTAAGGACTACGACAATGTACTCAGCGTCTTTGTCCACGCGCCGCATGACTTTCTTATGGAGCAGGCAGCTAAAGTCAAGAGCCTTCCGGAAGATGAGCTTGAGAAATATATTGCAAAAGAGGACAAGTACCGGGCAGAGTACTATGAGCATCACACCGGCCAGAAATGGACAGATGCCATGAACTATGATCTTTGCATCGACAGCAGCAAGCTCGGCTTTGAGAAGTGCGTAGAAGCCATCAAGGCACACTGCAGAGTCAGATTTGGTGAGGATATATTCGATTAAGGTTAAAGTCAAGCCAAAGGGCGAGTCATGAGTCAAAGGGGACGTTACAGTTCAGAGTCAAAGGGGACGTTACAGATTGACTCATTTTGAGAAACAAAATGAGTCAATCTGTAACGTCCCCTTTGACTCTGAACTGTAGCGTCCCCTTTGACTCATCAAGTTTAGAATTAATTAACTTGATTATACTTCTTATCAGAACTAGAATTAATATGTAGTGCAGCTGATCAGACAAGGAGGCCTTTATGAGATTTAAGCATGGTGTTGTTTTGGCAGGCGCATTGGCAGTAACACTCATTTTACAGGCGCCGATGATGGCATTTGCAAGCGATTTACCAAAGCCTGAGGAATCATCTTATCGCGTATTGGGAACGGCTCCGGATGATGCCGACAAATCCGATACGGATGATAAAACCGAATTTGACGGCGACTTCGATGATGATGATTACGAGGAAACATTTTACGATCAGGATGATGAAGACTTCGATGATGATGATCCTGACAACCCTGACGACGTGGGTGATCCTGGCGACGATGACGATCCTGACGAAGACTTCGACGATGAGGATGATGAAGACTTCGATGATGATGATCCTGATGACGGGGATGATGAAGACGAGCCCGAATATGAGGATGATGGCGGATATCCCGATGACGAAGACTTCGATGACGATGACGATCCCGACGACGATGACGATCCCGACGATGACGATCCCGATGATGAGGACAATCCCGATGATGAGGACGATCCTGATGATGAGGACAATCCCGATGATGAGGACGATCCTGATGATGAGGACAATCCTGATGATGAGGACGACGAGGATTTCCCTGATGTTGGTGAAGGCTGGGACGAAGAGAACTGGGATGATGAAGGCTGGTACGATGATGAGTGGGATCCCGAGGACGATAATAATGAGGATGACGATCCATACCGGGATTACGAAAAATGGCCTGAAGGCGCCGGAGAGATAGAGTATTTAGCTGATCAGAATGACTATGTAATTAAGACAATAGCGATTGTTCCTGCATATGCCGGAGTAGATATTATTCCGTCACCTGCTCCGAAAAAGGAGAATACATCGGATAAGGATCACGATTCCGATACCGGAAGCCGGGACACAGACGCGGCAGGATTCTATCCTCAGAATGTCATGATCATAAAGACAACGCAGGGAGAGATGCTTCCTACCACAGAACTTGGTAATGCCCAGGCAGATACAAGATCTGTTTATCTGGATATTTACAGGCTTACATCTGAACAATACATCAGCCTGATTAAAGAGCTTATCAGCAAAGTGCCTGAGAATGGTGCTGCAGTTATCGAGACCAATAAAGCTGCTGTACTTGATCGAAATATTATTGATGCGATGGCCGCGCGCCCCGATGTTTCCTACAATATTGTATTCATGGACGAAGGAGTTAAGAAGCAGGTGCTGATTCCTGCAGGTTACAATGTGAAAGATCTGCTGGATGAAAACGGCTACTGCGGATATTTGGGACTTGTGCCGGTTCTTGGAGCGAATGTACTCGGATAACATTGGACAGCAAGGCGCATTTGAGTAAGATGTATATTCCGCAAGAGCAATCGTGTCCGGCGGTGAAATATTGAAAATGCATTTTGTTATAACTTGACATTAATGTATAATTGTATACAAAAAATACTTGACTTTGTTTTCACTCAAGTGTACAATTCAAAATTGTAAAGACAAAGGCGTCTTGGAGAGTACTATCCAAGGCGCTTTTTGCAATATAGGAGTTTAATATTAGAGCGGTGCAATGGGGCATCACACAGATCAAAGTGTGCCATTGCAGCGCTCTTTATTAATTCTTAAAGCGGAGAGGAGAAAAGAGTATGAGTGAAGAAATCTTTACAGCAATTGACAGTAGTGTTTTCGGAGTGTGGTTTCTGATAGGCGCCGCATTGGTGTTCTGGATGCAGGCGGGTTTTGCAATGTGTGAGGCAGGATTCACCAGAGCAAAAAACACAGGAAACATCATTATGAAGAATCTGATGGATTTCTGTATCGGAACAGTTGTGTTTATCCTTATAGGATTTGGCCTTCTTCTTGGTGAAGATATGATGGGTATCATCGGTCGGCCGGGATTTGATATTTTTACAGATTACGCAAATTTTGACTGGTCGAATTTCGTTTTTAACCTTGTCTTTTGCGCGACGACAGCAACCATCGTCTCAGGCTCAATGGCTGAGAGAACCAGGTTTATATCATATTGTTTGTATTCTGCCGTTATCTCTGCTATTATTTACCCCATTGAAGCACATTGGACCTGGGGCGGTGGATGGCTGTCACAGATTGGGTTCCATGATTTTGCCGGTTCCAACTGCATCCATATGGTAGGCGGTATATCAGCCATGATAGGTGCAGCAATGCTTGGAGCAAGGATTGGCAAGTTTGAGAGGGACAAAGATGGCAAGGTAACTAAGGTAAATGCTTTCCCGGGGCACAATCTGACAGCTGCAGCACTTGGCGTATTCATCCTCTGGCTTGGCTGGTACGGATTTAACGGAGCAGCTTGTACTTCAATAGATCAGCTCGGTTCAGTATTTGTTACAACGACAATTGCACCTGCACTTGCAACCGTTACATGCATGATCTTCACATGGCTTAAATATGGCAAGCCGGATATTTCAATGTGTCTCAACGCATCCCTTGCAGGACTGGTAGCGATTACAGCTCCCTGTGATGTGACAGACGCACTTGGCGCATCGATCATCGGAATAGTAGCAGGACTTCTTGTATGCTTTGGTGTATGGCTTCTTGATTACAAGCTTCATATTGATGATCCCGTAGGCGCGGTAGCAGTTCACTGCCTGAACGGTATATGGGGAACACTCGCGGTTGGTCTTTTCGCAACAACATCAGCTCCCGGATACTCCATCGCAGATGCAGCAGGTACGACTATGACAGGTCTTTTCTATGGCGGCGGATTTAAGCTTCTTGGAATACAGCTTGTAGGTGTCCTCAGCACAGCAGCGTGGACAGCAGTTATGATAAGCCTTACATTCTTTGCTATAAAGAAGACTCTTGGACTCAGGGTATCCGAGGAAGAAGAGATCCTTGGACTTGATTCAACAGAGCACGGACTTGCGTCAGCATACTCAGGATTTGCCCTTATGGACATCTCAAACACTCTCAATATGTCAGTGAATGAGAACACTGATCTCGGTGTAAGTGATTATTCGGAAGCTTCGGTTTTCCAGAAAAATGCTTCGGTTCAGGTTATGTCAATGCCGACGGCTTCAGATTCCGGTATTCACAAGGTTACTATCATTGCCAAACTGTCAAGATATGACAAGCTGCGCCGTGCCATGAACAATCTTGGCGTAACCGGAATGACGGTATCCCAGGTTATGGGCTGCGGTATTCAGAAGGGCTCCGGAGATATGTACAGAGGAGTTGAGATGGATGCAACACTTCTTCCCAAGATCAAGCTTGAAGTTGTTGTCAGCAGCATTCCGGTCGAGGATGTTATTGAGGCAGCCAAGAAAGCTCTTTACACAGGACACATCGGAGATGGTAAGATCTTTGTATACAGTCTTGATAACGTAGTCAAGATCAGAACCGGCGAAGAGGGAAGACAGGCGCTGGCAGATGTGGAGTGATAACAGGGATCGGATCGGACCGGATCCTCGTAAAGTGAGGTGCGTGTCATGCCAATATGAGTTTGAATAATAGATTCCAAAATGCAGCAAACAGGCTATAAAGGCGAATTCGTCACATGGCCTGTTTGCCTTTTGTAAGTTTTATTGCAAAACCTGCAGCTATTGCGGTTTTCCTAAAAAATGTAAAATATTCATCATAGGGTAGGAAAGTACCGATTATTCACTACTTTTCTTAGGGGGATGCTTAAAATAGGAGTAAAATAATGAAAGTGACCTAATCATGTATAAACAGCTCTACAGATCATATATTATGAAGCAACCGAACAGTGGATAAATGTAAATATTGACCTGAATATGAAAAAATGGCTATACAGGTCAAAATTTATGAAGCAACCGAGCAGTGGATAAATGTAAATATTGACCTGAATATGAAAAAATGGCTATACAGGTCAAATATTATGAAACTGCCAAGGAGCAGATATATGTAAAGACTGACCTAAATATATAAAAATGTCCATATAGGTCATATATTATGATGTAAAGGTCGAGAGAGCCTGACGCGGGTGAAGACTTTTGCCCCTGACATCATATGATTCTTATCAATAAGAGAGGAAAAATATGTTTGGTGAAATTCATGAGGAATGCGGCGTTTTCGGAATCTATGCGCCGGAAGGACAAAATGCTTCAAAGGATATTTACTATGGGCTGACTGCTCTGCAGCACAGGGGGCAGGAGTCGGCAGGAATGTCTGTGTGTGATACAGGCGGGCCCATGGGGAACATTCAGACCCGCAAGGGGATGGGACTTGTAAGTGAGGTGTTTTCGGAAGACGCAGTAAGTAAACTAAGTGGAAACATAGGCGTTGGGCATGTGCGCTACTCAACAACCGGCGGCAGCACAGTTGAAAACGCACAGCCAATAGCAATGAACTATATCAAGGGAACTTTGGCACTGGTTCACAACGGCAACATAGTAAATGCCGGAGAGCTCAAGGAAAAACAGCTCTACAGAGGACAGGCCCACTATACGACTTCCGACACAGAGGTCCTTTCTTATGAGATCATAAGTAACCGGACAAAGACTGATTCAATAGAAAGTGCGGTATTAAAGACGGCAGAAATATTAAAGGGCGGATATGCGGTGATCATAATGAGCCCGAGAAAGCTTGTCGGCATCAGAGATCCCCTTGGGCTTAAGCCGCTTTGTCTTGGAAAGAAAAAGGACGCATATATCCTTGCCTCCGAGAGTGCGGCGATAAGGGCTGTAGGCGGCGAACTTATCAGAGACATAAAACCCGGAGAGATGGTTACCGTTACGCCGGAAGGCATTAAGAGCGATGAATCTCTCTGTGGCAGGAAGGGAGCCCACTGCATTTTTGAGTATATTTATTTTGCGAGGAATGATTCGGTTATTGATGGAATATCTGTACATGATGCGAGGATCAATGCGGGAAGAGCTCTTGCCGGCATCGACGATGTCAGGGCGGATATTGTATCAGGAGTACCCGATTCCGGACTGGTTGCTGCTGAGGGGTATGCGCTTGAGTCCGGTATTCCCTTTGTTCTTGCGTTCCATAAAAACAGCTACATTGGAAGAAGCTTTATAAAACCAACGGATGAGGAGAGAAGGGCGGCAGTACAGATGAAGTTAAGCGTCCTTGGAACAGCCGTAAAGGGTAAAAGAATTGTTCTCATCGACGACTCGATAGTCCGTGGCACGACTATGAAGAGAATTGTTGAGATGCTGCGGGAAGAGGGCGCAAAAGAGGTCCATGTAAGGATAAGCTCCCCACCATTTCTGCATCCCTGCTACTATGGCACAGATGTTCCAAACAGCAGCCAGCTCATAGCTTCAGAGCATTCTACAGAGGAAGTGAGAAAAACGATAGGTGCAGATTCCCTGCGATACTTAAGAATTGAGGATTTTGAGAGGATGACAGGTGACCTTCCCCTGTGCAGGGCATGCTTTGATGGAAAGTACCCGGTGTGAGAAAGTGATGACTTCTTGAATGATATTGCAGAGACCCGCACCTGCTGCGGGTTTCGTGAGAACATGATTCGAGAGGCAAACAAGCCCTGCGACGCAGTCGCTTTAGGATGGCTTGTTTGCGGCATTTTTGAATCTTCGATTCAAAAATGTATACATTTTGGGATTTCCAATCCAAGAATGTATTATTGTATACAAAAATGCTTGACAGCCCGGAATCTATAGAGTAGAATTCATAAATATAAGACAAAGGCGTCTTAGAGATTATTCTCTAAGGCGCCTTTTTGCGTTTTTTCAAAAAACACAAGATCATCTCAGATGTCGATATCTGACAGTATTAAACCGGAGAGTAACCGGTGTTTGCGAAGGAGAAATAATGTATGTGCGCAATACTGACATACACAAGGCAGGATGTAAGCAGAGAACTGTTTGAACAGATGCTTGAAAAGACGGGCTCGCGTGGGCCTGACAAGCACAGGGTAAAAAAGGTGAAGGGAGGCTGGCTTGGATTTAACAGACTGGCGATCATGGGTCTGGACTGCAGGGGAATGCAGCCGTTTTCACTATCTGGAAGCTATGTGGTCTGCAACGGCGAGATCTATGGATTCAGGGATATAAAGAAATATCTGGAAAACCTTGGATATGAGTTTGAGAGCGACAGCGACTGCGAGATACTGCTTCCGCTTTATGAAAAACTGGGAACAGCGATGTTTGGATTTCTGGATGCGGAGTTTGCGCTGGTCATCTATGACGGGAAAAGAGATACCTTCATAGCAGCAAGGGATCCGATAGGTATAAGACCTCTTTATTACGGCTATGACAATGACGGATATATCATATTCGCCTCAGAGCCCAAGAACCTTGTTGGAATATGCGACAGTATAAAGCCTTTCCCGCCCGGGCACTACTATGAGGACGGAGAGTTCATCTGCTACAGAGATATGACAAAACCAAAGGACAAGCCAGATGCAGCAGATAAAGCTGAAGCTCTCACAGATAAGGAGGAACTTGATCAGATAACCAAGAACATTCACGACAAGCTCCTAAGAGGTATCAAAAAGCGACTCGATGCCGATGCTCCCGTGGGATTTCTTTTATCGGGCGGCCTTGATTCATCTCTTGTATGCGGTGTGGCAGCAAGTCTTAGTGACAAGCCGATAGAGACCTTCGCGATAGGAATGGACATAGATGCCATAGACCTTAAGTACGCCAGGGAGGTTGCGGATTACATACACAGCAATCACCATGAGGTGATCATTACCAAAGATGATGTCATCGGAGCTTTGGAGCCTGTCATTAAAGCACTCGGAACCTACGACATAACCACCATCAGAGCTTCAATAGGAATGTATCTTCTATGCAAATGGATCCATGAGAACACCGACATCAAGGTTGTCCTGACAGGAGAGATATCGGACGAGCTCTTTGGATACAAGTACACTGATTTTGCTCCGTCCGCCGAAGCCTTCCAGGAGGAAGCCAAAAAGAGGATAAGAGAGATCCACATGTATGATGTCCTTCGGGCAGACAGATGCATAAGCGTCAACTCCCTTGAGGCGAGAGTTCCGTTTGGAGACCTTGACTTTGTGGACTACGTCATGGGCATAGATCCGAAGAAAAAGCTCAACACCTACGGCATCGGAAAATATCTTTTGAGAAAGGCCTTTGAAAAAGATGAGTTCATTCCAAGACAGATCCTGATGAGGGAAAAGGCAGCATTCTCGGATGCAGTCGGTCATTCCTTAAGGGACGACCTCATGGAATACGCTGATAAGACCTACACGCAAGCCGAGTGCGAGATCAGGAAAAAGAAATACAGCCATGCGAGACCATTTACCAAGGAATCGCTTCTTTACAGGGAGATTTTTGAAAAGTACTACCCGGGTCAGTCTGAAATGGTCGCGGATTTCTGGATGCCAAACAAGAGCTGGAAGGGCTGCAATGTGAGCGACCCTTCGGCAAGAGTTCTTCCCAACTACGGAGCAAGTGCATATTAAATAGATCACAGGAGGAGAAAAGTATGATAGAAGCAGGAAAACTCACAGAAGAATTTGGATGTCTTGTATTTAACGACAAGGTAATGAAACAGAGACTTCCCAAGGATATTTACAAGGCAGTACACAAGACGATCGAGAGAGGAACACATCTTGAGCTCGATGTTGCAAACTGTGTTGCTGCAACGATGAAGGAGTGGGCGATTGAGAACGGCGCGACTCACTTCACACACTGGTTCCAGCCGATGACGGGACTTACTGCTGAAAAGCACGACAGCTTTATCTCACCCATGGATGACGGGACGATCATCATGGAGTTTTCGGGAAAAGAGCTGGTAAAGGGAGAGCCTGATGCATCGAGTTTCCCGTCAGGAGGACTTCGAGCAACCTTTGAAGCCAGGGGCTACACAGCCTGGGATCCGTCATCACCTGCATTTATCAAGGACGGATCACTCTACATCCCAACAGCCTTCTGCTCATATACCGGAGAAGCGCTTGATAAAAAGACACCTCTCCTTCGCTCGATGGAGTCTCTTTCAAAGGAAGCAGTCAAGATGCTGCATCTTTTGGGCTACAGCGATGTAAACAGGGTTAACACCACGATCGGATCTGAGCAGGAATATTTCCTTATCGACAAGGACTTTTACAAGATGAGAAAAGACCTTCTCTTTACCGGAAGAACACTGATCGGCGCTCCGGCTACAAAGGGTCAGGAGATGGAGGATCACTACTTTGGCGTGATCAAGCCCAAGGTTTCGGCATATATGCATGACCTTGATGAGGAGCTGTGGAAGCTGGGGATCCCTGCAAAGACCAAGCACAACGAGGTGGCACCCTCACAGCATGAGCTGGCACCGGTATTCGAAACAGCCAACATTGCGGTGGATCACAATCAGCTCACAATGGAAGTTATGAAAAAGGTAGCAGATAAGCACAACTACGCATGTCTATTACATGAGAAGCCTTTCGAGGGTATCAATGGATCGGGCAAGCACAACAACTGGTCTGTCTGCACAGACACAGGCATGAACCTTCTTGACCCGGGCAAGAACCCCGGTGAGAACCTTCCATTCCTGGTTTTCCTCATGGCAGTTATCGCTGCAGTTGACAATTACGCACCTATCCTTCGCCTCTCGGTAGCTTCTGCCGGCAACGACCACAGGCTTGGCGGTAACGAGGCACCGCCTGCAATAATCTCGATCTTTGTAGGAGACGAGCTCGCGTCAGTCTTAAAGGGAGTGGAAGAAGGCGCTGCCTATAAGAGTGCAGGCAAGGTTCAGATGGCAATGGGCGCTACTGTCCTTCCTCACTTTACCAAGGATAACACCGACAGGAACAGGACTTCACCCTTCGCGTTTACAGGTAACAAGTTTGAGTTTCGTATGCCCGGATCATCTGTTTCAGTTGCCAATGCCAACATAGTCCTCAACACTGCCGTGGCAGAGGAGATAAGCAAAATCTATGAGAAGGTACAGGGCCTTGAGAAAGAGGAGCTCAGGGAAAAGACAATGGAAGTCTTAAGACAGATGCTCTCTGAACACAAGAGGGTTCTCTTTAACGGCAACGGCTACACGGACGAGTGGGTTGAGGAGGCTGCAAAGAGAGGTCTTCCTAACCTAAGGTCACTTCCCGATGCAATGCCCTACTGGATCAGCGATGAGTCGATAGATCTTTTCACAAGGCACGGCATATTTACAAAAGAGGAGATTTATTCAAGGTACGAGATACTTCTCGAGAACTACTCGAAGTCTATCCACATTGAGTCACTTACAATGCAGGAGATGGTCAGAAAGGACTTAACTGAAGGCATAGTTGCCTACGAAAAAGATCTTTCAAAAGAGCTTATGCAGAAAAAGAGTCTCCTTGGAGACGGCGGCGGAGCAATGGAAACAGCACTGCTTAAAGCTCTTGATGAGTCATCAGAAGACATGTGCGCAGCACTTTCAAAGCTCTATGAGGACACCGGAAAAGCTGAGGGAATGACCGATGCCTTAAAGACTGCAGAGTTCTATCAGAGCACAGTGCTTGCTGACATGGATGAGCTGAGAACCCATGCAGATAAGGCAGAGGCGCTGATACCTGATAAGTACCTCAGCTATCCTACATACGGACAGATGCTTTTTTCACTTAGGTAAATGACAGGAAAGGTTTGATATGAATGCTTGGATGAATGAACATGATGCCTGCGGAATAGGCGCCGTGATAAATATAGATGGAAAACAGGAGAGGCGAACGTTGGATGATGCCCTGACGATCGTAGAAAAGCTTGAGCACAGGGCAGGCAAGGACGCCACCGGAAAGGTGGGAGACGGAGTCGGGATCCTTGTTCAGGTATCTCACAGCTTTTTTGAAAAAGAGGCAAAAAAGCTGGGGATAACCCTGGGGAGAGCCGGAGACTACGGCGTTGGAATGTTCTTTCTTCCAACCGATGACATGAAGCGCATGTTTGCAAAGCGCCTTCTTGAGGTAATTGCCGAGAAGGAGAACCTCAAGGTTCTTGGCTGGAGGGATGTTGAGATCCATCCTGAGATCCTTGGGGAAGTAGCAAGAAACTGCATGCCCCATATCAGCCAGTGCTTTATAGAAAGACCGTCAGACGCAGAGAGGGGAATCGACTTTGACAGACGCCTTTACTGCCTTAGGAGAGAGTATGAGAAATCTGCAGAGGATACTTACATCTGTTCAATGTCATCCAGGACGATTGTCTATAAGGGGATGTTCCTGGTAAACCAGCTTCGGAACTTCTATGAGGATCTGCTCTCACCTGAATACAAGACTGCTGTGGCTATGGTACACAGCAGGTTTTCGACCAATACCACACCCTCCTGGCACAGGGCGCATCCGTACAGGATGATCGCCCACAACGGGGAGATCAATACCATCAAGGGAAACAGCGACAGGATGCTGGCAAGGGAGGAGACCATGTCCTCCAAAGTGTTCGGCGATGACCTTCAGAAGGTCTACCCGGTGATCGCGTCATCCGGATCAGACTCGGCGATGCTCGATAACACCCTGGAGTTTCTCTACATGAATGGCATGGATCTTCCCCTTGCCATGATGCTCACAATCCCCGAGCCCTGGAAGCACAACGATTTTATGCCTCAGGACAGAAAGGATTTTTATCACTACTACGCAACAATGATGGAGCCCTGGGACGGTCCGGCAGCAGTTCTTTTCACTGACGGTGAGATCTTTGGGGCAACGCTTGACAGAAACGGGCTGCGCCCTTCAAGATACTATGTCACCTCCGATGGAAGGCTTATCCTTTCATCGGAAGTTGGGGTGCTCGATATTCCTGAAGAGCAGATCGTCAAAAAATCGAGACTCTCGCCCGGGCATATGCTCCTTGTTGATACAAAGCAGGGCAGGATAATATCGGATGAGGAGTGCAAGGACAGGTATGCCAAGGCAAAGCCCTACGGAGAATGGATAGACAGACACCTCCTTCATCTTGGCAATCTTGATATCCCCAACAAAAAGATCCCGACAAGCTCCCAGGAGCACAGGGACAAGCTCTACAAGGTCTTTGGCTATACCTATGAGGACGTCAAAGACCAGATCATGCCAATGGCAATGAACGGTGTAGAGCCTACGGTTTCAATGGGTGCGGATGTACCTCTTGCCTTTGTCTCGCAGCACCACCAGATGCTCTTTTGCTACTTCAAACAGCTCTTTGCCCAGGTGACCAATCCTCCGATCGATTCCCTCAGGGAAAAGGTGGTGACCGATACTACCGTCTACATCGGATCTGACGGAGATCTGCTCCGGGAAAAGGGTGACAACTGCAGGGTGCTGGAAGTGAACAACCCGATCCTTACGGGAGTTGACCTGATGAAGATCGAGGCACTGGACCAGCCGGGATTTAAGGTTAAAAAGATATCCCTTCTGTATTACAAGAACACGCAGGTTGACAAGGCGCTCGACCAGCTCAACGTATCCGTGGATAGAGCGATTGCTGACGGCGTGAACATAATCATATTATCCGACAGGGGAGTGGACGAGAACCATATGCCGATACCGTCACTTCTTGCTGTTTCATCCGTTGAGCAGCATCTGGTGAGTACCAAGCAGCGCACGGTCGTATCCCTTATCCTTGAGAGCGGGGAGCCGAGGGACGTCCATCAGATAGCAACGCTTCTTGGCTTCGGAGCAAGAGCTATCAACCCTTACCTTGCACAGGAATGCATCGCTGAGCTCATAGACCTTGGGATCCTTGACAAGGATTATCACACTGCGATCGCAGATTACAACAAGGCTCTGCTTGGGGGCGTTGTCAAGATCGCGGCCAAGATGGGAATATCTACGCTCCAGTCCTACCAGTCGGCAAGGATTTTTGAGGCAATAGGCTTATCGCGCGAGTTTGTTGACAGATATTTTACGGGAGTTGTCAGCAGAGTCGGAGGCATAGGCACAAAAGAGATAGGCGAGGACGTTGAGTATCGCCACAACAAAGCCTTCGATCCACTGGGACTTACCGTTGACACAACCCTTGACTCCGTGGGCTTCCACACGCTAAGAAGCGGTGATGACAAGGAAGACCACATGTACAGCCCTAAGACCATCGTCACACTGCAGAGGGCTGTAAGGGAAGGTGACTATGAGAGGTTTAAGGAGTATGCGAAGATGGTCGATGATGAGGACAGGCCGCATACCCTGAGGGCAATGCTTGCTTTTGTGCCGGCAAAAGAGCCTGCACCGATAGATGAAGTTGAGAGCGAGGAGTCCATTGTAAAGAGGTTTCAGACAGGTGCCATGTCCTACGGCTCTTTGTCAAAAGAGGCGCATGAAACACTGGCGACTGCGATGAACAGGCTTGGAGGCAAGTCCAATACCGGTGAGGGCGGAGAGGACACAGCGAGGTTTGGAACACAGAAAAACAGCGCAGTCAAGCAGGTGGCGTCCGGAAGGTTTGGTGTTACCAGCCAGTACCTGTTAAGCGCAAAAGAGATACAGATAAAAATGGCGCAGGGAGCAAAGCCCGGTGAGGGAGGACACCTTCCGGGTAAAAAGGTCTATCCGTGGGTTGCGAAGACACGTTTTTCGACTCCGGGTGTAGCCCTTATCTCACCTCCGCCCCATCATGATATTTACTCGATAGAAGATCTGGCACAGCTTATCTATGATCTTAAGAATGCCAATGACAGGGCGAGGATATCAGTAAAGCTCGTATCAGAGGCCGGAGTCGGAACCATAGCATCAGGTGTTGCCAAGGCGGGTGCCCAGGTGATACTGGTATCAGGATACGACGGAGGAACCGGCGCTGCTCCTTCATCCTCTGTTCACCACGCGGGACTTCCCTGGGAGCTGGGCGTGAGTGAGGTTCACAAATCGCTTCTCGACAGCGGACTAAGAAGCAGGGTTGTGCTTGAGACCGACGGCAAGCTCATGACAGGAAGGGATGTTGCGATAGCTGCCCTCCTGGGAGCCGAAGAGTTCGGTTTTGCCACTGCTCCACTGGTATGCATGGGATGCATGATGATGAGAGTCTGCTCCAAGGACACCTGCCCTGTGGGAATCGCTACGCAGAACGAGGAACTAAGGAAGCGCTTTAAGGGCAAGCCCGAGCACGTGATGAACTTCATGCTGTTTGTCGCAAGGCAGCTTCGAGAGATCATGAGCATGCTGGGATTTAGAACAGTTGAAGAAATGGTGGGAAGGACAGACCACCTTAAGATGCGCAGCATTCCAAAGGCAAGGTGCAGGGACACTGCTGACCTGTCAGGAATACTTGACCCGTCTTATGTGGGAAGAGAAAAGAATCACTTTGACATAAAAGATGTGTATGATTTCGGGCTTGAAAAGACACTTGATCACAGGATCCTGATACCGGCCTACGAAAAGGATAAGGAGTCACTAAAGAGAGCCGACGGATCCGCCGGAAGGATCTGTATGAAGACAAGTGTATCAAGTACCGACAGAAGCTTTGGAACGCTGCTTGGAAGCAGGGTTACCGCTGATTTTAAGAACACTCTTGAAGAAGACAGTATCGTGGTAGAGGCTGTGGGAGGCGGAGGCCAGTCTTTTGGCGCCTTCCTTCCAAAGGGAGTGACATTAAAGCTAAGCGGTGATGCCAACGACGGCTTTGGAAAAGGGCTCTCCGGCGGCAAGCTCATAGTAAGGCCTTCAGAAAAAGCAACATACAGGGCACATGAGAACATTATTATAGGAAATGTGGCACTGTACGGCGCGACAGCCGGAAAGGCTTATGTCTGCGGCATCGCGGGAGAGAGATTCTGCGTAAGAAACTCCGGCGCAGTTGCGGTCTCTGAGGGCTGCGGCGACCACGGGCTTGAATACATGACCGGTGGGCGCGCAGTGATCCTTGGCATGACGGGCAAGAACTTCGCGGCAGGAATGAGCGGAGGAATAGCCTATGTGCTGGACAGGGAGCACACTCTTTACCTTAGGATGAACAAGGACATGGCGTCACTTAATGAAGTCACGGAGAAGTATGACATAGCAGAGCTTCGTGGCATCATAGAGGACTATGTAAAAGAGACTGACTCGGAGTACGCAAAGGTAATCCTGGATGATTTCGAAAGCTTTTTGCCTGACTTCAAAAAGATCATACCAAATGACTATCAGAAAATGCTGACAGCCATAAGCAGGTATGAGGAGCAGGGCATCGACTACGAGAATGCAGTTCTTGAGGCGTTTAAAGAAATAAGGTGATGTAAGGGCAAAAGACCGGCTCGGTGGCAGGCAGCGGCAAAACACACAATTTTTGCTCATGTTAAACCAGACACTCATCGAGCCCAAAGCACCAATCTCTGCGTACAAAGGCACTGGAGATTGGTTGGTCTCGACTACGTGGTTTAAAAATCGCAAAATATTGTGTATTTTGCCGCTGCCTGCCACCGAGCCGGTCTTTTGATCCTTATATCCAATACGAAAAGGAGAGAATGATATCATGGGAAAGGATACAGGATTCCTTGAATATAAAAGACAAAATAGTGGAGACATAGAGCCGAAAGAGCGCATAAAGAATTTTGACGAGTTTCATACTCCGATTGATACAAGGGCGCGCAGAGAGCAGGCGGCGAGGTGCATGAACTGCGGCGTTCCTTTCTGCCAGTCGGCAATGAACCTCGGAGGAATGGTGACGGGCTGCCCTCTCCACAATCTGATCCCCGAGTGGAATGATGAGCTGTATAAGGGACATTACAGCCATGCTTTTTCAAGGCTTCACAAGACCAGCAATTTTCCTGAATTTACCGGAAGGGTCTGCCCGGCACTATGCGAGAAGGCATGCATGTGCGGACAGGACGGGGAGGCAGTGACGGTTCATGACAATGAGCTGTACCTTGTTGAGAAGGCTTTTGCTGAAGGATATATTGCTCCCTGCGTCCCTGAACTACGGAGCGGCAGGAAGGTAGCGGTGATAGGAAGCGGTCCGTCAGGGCTTGCAGCTGCTGATGAGCTCAATCACAGAGGACACAGTGTGGAGATCTTTGAGAGGGAGGATGAGATCGGAGGCCTTCTAATGTACGGCATTCCCAACATGAAGCTTGATAAGAACGTGATAAAGCGTAGAAGAAAGCTCATGGAAGATGAGGGAGTTGTGTTCCATACAGGGGTCAATGTCGGGATAGACAAAAAAGGATCTGAGATCCTTGCAGGGTTCGATGCTGTGGTACTGTGCTGCGGAGCCAAAAAGGCGAGAGCACTTCCGGCAGCAGAGCCTGAAAAGGTAAAAGGAGTATACTACGCTGTTGATTTCCTTACTAGGACGACAAAGGCACTTATGAAAGCCCAAGACAGATCCGTAAAATCTCTGGAAGAGACCGGCGGATATATAGATGTAAAGAATAAGAACGTCGTTGTTGTCGGCGGAGGAGATACAGGTAATGACTGTATCGGAACAGTCATAAGGCTTGGGGCCAAGTCAGTAACTGCCCTTGAGATGATGAAAAAGCCTCCTATAGTAAGGAGCGAGAGCAATCCCTGGCCCGAGTGGCCCAAGGTTCTTAAGACGGACTATGGCCATGAGGAGGCAATCTATGTATATGGAAGCGACCCGAGAGTCTTCGAGACGACTGTAAAAAGTGTCACAACTGACAAAAAAGGTCAGATAAAGCAGATAGAGACTGTAAAAACAAAGTTTATTGATGGTAAAATGTCTTTTGTAGAGGGCTCGGAAAAGATACTGAAATGCGATATACTCCTGATAGCCGCGGGATTTGTGGGCTGTGAGGACTACATTGCAGATGAGTTTTTCCTTAAGAGAAGCCAGCGGGGAACTGTCCTTACAGAGGATGAAACCTATCATGCCGGAGGCAGGATTTTCAGCGCAGGTGACATGCGCCGCGGCCAGTCCCTGGTCGTCTGGGCAATAGCAGAGGGCCGGGCCTGCGCAAAAGAAGTCGATGAATATATAATGGGGTATACAAACATGTGACACCAGGGGCATAGGTCTGTCAACTACACCAAGCTTGCTTGAGTGTGGTTGACAGACTTTATGACCCTGGTGTCACAGAAAAGTAGAACAAGGAGGAGCAATGGCTACAATTAACAGAAATTACCTTAAGCTTCCGGGAAGTTATCTCTTTTCCATGATTGCGAAAAAGGTAAATGAATACAGTGAAATGAACCCGGGGGCGGACATTATAAGGCTCGGAATCGGAGATGTGACAAAGCCTCTGATCCCTGCAGTTACGAAGGCTCTGCACAATGCCGTAGACGAGATGGGAAATGCAGAGACCTTCAGGGGATACGCTCCGGATCTTGGCTATGAATTTTTAAGAAACGCCATTTCGGATAACGACTACAAAAGCCGGGGATGCGATATTTCACCCGATGAGATATTTGTATCAGACGGAGCAAAGAGCGACTGCAGCAATATCCAGGAGATATTCGGGCTGGATAACACGATCGCTGTATGTGATCCTGTGTATCCCGTGTATGTGGACTCAAATGTGATGGCGGGAAGGACAGGAGATTACGACGAAGCTCTTCAGCGCTTTAAGGGAGTGATCTATATGCCTTGCACGGCCGGAAACGGGTTTGTTCCTGAGATTCCTGATGAGGTTCCGGACCTTATCTATCTGTGCTTCCCAAACAATCCGACAGGTGCCGTGATGAAAAAAGATCAGCTCAGGGAGTGGGTTGATTTTGCGCGAAAAAACGGATCTATCATTCTCTACGATGCCGCTTATGAGGCCTTTATATCTGAGAGTGATGTGCCACACAGCATCTATGAGTGCGAGGGGGCCAGGGAGTGCGCCATAGAGTTTAAGTCTTTTTCCAAAACTGCCGGATTCACCGGTCTAAGGCTTGGCTACACTGTTATCCCAAAAGACCTTAAGGCAGGAACAGAGAGGCTTTGGCCTCTTTGGGAAAGACGCCACGGAACCAAGTATAACGGAGCGCCATACATTGTTCAGAGAGCAGGAGAGGCAATCTACTCAGATGAGGGGAGAGCCCAGGTGAGGGGGCAGATCGCGGGTTATCTTGAGAACGCCGCGATAATCTCAGAGGGGCTTATGAGCGCCGGATATGAAGTTTACGGAGGAGCCAATGCTCCATACATATGGATGAAGACTAAGGATGGCATGACAAGTTGGGAGTTTTTTGACTATCTATTAAAAGAGAAACAGATAGTTGGCACGCCGGGATCGGGCTTTGGTCCCGCAGGCGAGGGATACTTCAGACTGACGGCTTTCGGAACAAAGGAAAATTCAATCAGAGCTATCGACAGGCTTAAGGGTGATTCATGAGCACGGCAACTTATTTCCACCGCAAAAGAGGTAAAAACTGATATGACTTATACAAAAGAAGAAGTGATGAAATATATCGAGGACGAGGACGTAAAGTTCATACGACTGGCATTTCGGGATGCATACGGCGTTCAGAAAAACATATCCGTAATGCCAAGAGAACTGGTCAAGGCCTTTGAGGATGGGACAGCCATAAATGTCAGGAATATTGCCGGGTTTGGCGACTGCCCCTACGGTACTCTCTATCTCAAGCCGGAGCCTGATACAATGGCAATCCTTCCCTGGAGACCTGACAGCGGAAGGGTTATGAGGATGTTCTGCGGCGTTTATACTCCGGGTGGAGAGGAATACATCTCAGATACCAGAGCAATCCTGAAAAGGGCTGTAAAAAGAGCTGAGCAGGCGGGGATTGAATTTAAATTCGGAACCGAGGCAGAGTTTTATCTCTTTAATCTTGATGATGAAGGCAACCCGACAAACATCCCTTATGACAGAGCGGGATATATGGATATCGCACCCCTTGACAGGTGCGAGAATGTCCGCAGGGAGATCATACTCAACATTGAGAGAATGGGTCTTATTCCGGAGAGAAGCCATCATGAGAAAGGACCCGGACAGAATGAGATAGATTTTCACTATGCAAAGCCCCTGAAGGCTGCAGATCAGATGACAACTTTTAAGATGGTCGTAAGTACTGTGGCCAACAGGTTCGGGCTCTATTCAGATTTTTCACCCGTGCCTCTTTCATCTGAGAGCGGCAACGGATACCATATCAATATTTATGCGACAGACAGCAACGGAAGTGACGTCGCAAGATATGCAGCAGCCGGGATAATAGAAAAGATAAGGGATATGACAATATTCCTAAATCCCAAGGACGCATCCTATGAGCGACTTGGAAACAACACCGCACCGGACAAGGCCGACTGGGGAAGCAGCGGAGTATCTGAGCTCATGCACATTGAGGAGTACAAGAAAAGGACACATGTGGAGCTGCGCTCACCTGATGCAGAGAGCAATCCGTATCTTGTATATGCTCTTCTTATCCATGCAGGGTTATCAGGAATAGAGAGAAAACTTGAACTTCCCAAGGAAATGGACGAGGAAGCAGCATATCTTCCGCGCTCCAAAAAAGAGGCTGCGGATATTGCAAGAAGCAGTTCTTTTGTTAAAAGTATCGTACCTGAAGAGATCATAAGAGAGTATGTCAGCTGCTAAGGAGGATTTATGCCTGTAAATGAGTACATAGGCAGATCAGTTCTGATTGTGTCCTCCTCTGAGCGGTTTGATATGCTGGTCAAAAAAACTGCTCGCGGTTTTGAGACCATAGACATCCGAAGGAGCATTGCTATAGCAAGGCGGTGTGTCCTGGAGAGGGACTATGATCTGATCGTTGTAAACTGTCCAATGCCGGACGAAATGGGAGTGGAGTTTGCACTTGATGTCGCAGAGAAGACAAGTGCTTCACTTCTCCTTGTGGTGCCTGCGGAAATATACAATGACGTCCTCGAGCAGGTGACTGATCTTGGAATACTTGCAATTTCTAAGCCTGTGCCATCCGGCAGGATAGATCAGGCCATAAGATATCTCATCTCTGTTCAGAACAAGGTGCACAAGCTCATTGTGAAAAACAGAAAGCTTGAGGAAAAGATGGAGGAACTGCGCCTCGTAAGTAAAGCCAAGATCATTCTTGTAGAGAAGAAGGGAATGACTGAGGATGAGGCCCACAGCTTCATCGGCAGACAGGCCATGAACAGTGGAGCAACCAGAAGAACTGTCGCAGAAAGAATTCTGGATGAGTATGACTAAGGATGGAAACGCAGACTATCAATGAAATAGAGTATTACTGTAAGGACGGATGCATTTTTGAATCAAGGATTCAAAAATGCCGCAAACAAGCCATCCTAGAGCGACTGCGTCGCAGGGCTTGTTTGCCTATCGTATCATATTCGCACGAAACCCGCAGCCAGTGCGGGTTTCTGGAATATCATGCAAGATGTCATACTACTAAAAGGGACTGTCGCACTAGTTGATGATTTGATCATCATCTAAAGCGACCGTCCCTTTTAGTGTAGCCAAAGCAGACTAAGCCGCGTCGTCCCAGCCAGATGTATTGTGATTCAGGGACGACGTCATGGCCTGGTTTTTCTAAAGATATGGCGTTAAATAACATTTTCCGTCGTCCCAGCCAGATGAATAATGATTCAGGGACGACGTCATAGTCTGATTTTTCTAAAGTTATGGCGTTAAATAACACTTTCCGTCGTCCCAGCCAAATGAATAATGATTCAGGGACGACGGCATGACTTGTTTTTCTATATTTACAGCAATAATCCTGCTCCAAGGAGGGACATAAATAATCAATTGTAAGCGGTACTTTTCATCAAAAGACCACATAGGTGTCCGGGCGTTCACCCACTATTTCCACAAAATATTTGTAAGGACGTTTATGAATGGTCTATAATTAGATTGAGAGTGAAAGAGTAACTTTCGCTTCAAGCAAAGGATACTTGCCTGGGGCTGGTCCCGGAATCGGGGATTTTTGGTGGCATTAAAGCAAAGACCTGACTTTCTTAGTGGAATTGGCTTTGTTTTCTATAAAGGGAATGAATATGAAAGATGTTAGTTTTCATGAAATAGTCATATCCAGGGATGATCAGAAAATTGTATCGGCAGATGGATGGGTTTATTCACAACTTGGCAGTTATGTAGAAAAGCCGATGAATGAGATGATAGCCCCTGAAGATAGTGTGATATACAAGAATAATATCAAAAACTGCGACGGGCAGTGGTATCCGAGTAAGATAATTACGCCGGATAAAATGTACTACACTTACATGAGGGCGGAAAATGTTAATGACAAGCTGATCCGGCTTACAGTAGTAGATGCAAAAGACCTGCTGTATGCCCATTCTGTGCTTGTGAAGAGTATGAACATGCTTACTGTACAGCTAAGTATGTATGAGGATGTCTTTTTTGAATATGATAAGGCCAGCGATACTGTAGATGTCTACAATACCGAGCTGGCGGAGTTTGATACGGGATCGTATTCTCTTGATGAGTTTGAGAAAATGCTGACGATGAGAGCTACAAAGGAGCAGGCGCGGACGGTCAAAGGCTTCTTTTCCCAGGTAAGGTCTGGGGTCGGCAGGAGCATGGTCATGGTAGAAGGCAATATTCTAAACGGAGACCCTGGAGTGACGCATACTGTTTTGGACGAGGCTTTTGCGTTCTATGATGAGAATACAGAAGGTGTAGTCGGGCATATACAGTTAAGAAGGGACAAAGGAAACTTCAAGTCGACGGTCATTAAACATGACTCGCTGACAGGGCTGATCGACAAGACAGACATAATAAGGATTGCCAAAGAAAGAATTGATGACAGAAGGCTGGAGGGGACAGCGCTTGCAATTATTGATATTGATTACTTCAAGAATATAAACGATACCTACGGACACCATTTTGGTGATGAAGTCATTAAAAAGGTGGCGGATATTATATCAAATGAAGTCGGAAACAGTGGCGTTTCGGGGCGCTTTGGAGGTGATGAGTTTTTCGTCGTATTCTACAACATAGAGTCCGAGGATCAGCTAAGGAAAGTACTCAAGGGCATTAAGACCAAGGTCAGTTCGACCATCCCCGATAAGGGGATAGACAGGGACAACCCGCTTTCTGTATCGATAGGCACAGCGGTCTTTTCAAAAGACGCAGACAACTATGAAGATCTGTTCATGCTCGCCGATCACTGCCTGTACGTTGCCAAGGAAAAAGGAAGAAACCGGTATATCATCTATACGCAGGAAAAGCATGGAACGCTCGAGGATATTAAGCTGAAGCAGCAGACCTATAAAAAGATAAACGATAGAGATGTTGCCTACGGTGATGTCATAGTCAGAATGTTTGATCTTACGCTGCATGATGAAGGGGGCTCTCTGGAGAATTTTATGACAGAGTTTGCCGATGCATTTGACCTTCAGAATGTAATGCTGTTCGCAGGCGAACCCTTCAGGTTCGTTTATTCAGCGGGAAGCAAGGCAGTAAAGGATCAGACAGCAATAGATTTTGTGCTTGATATACTTAACGGGGATACCAAGGACAAATACTTTACCTTTGGTGAATTTGTGGTGATAAACCGCCTGGAGATGCTGCCGCCGTACGCTTATGGGATAAAGGCATTCCTCAAAAAGCGTGAGATCCAGTCGCTGATAATACTCAGGTTTTATGATGTTGATAAAAAAGAATGTATTCTCATTATATCTACTGTAGGCAGGAAAAATCAGTGGAACAGCACTCATTTTAAGTATTACAGGGCTTTTGCGGATCTGTTGTCGCTTCAGTCTGTATGGGCCGCAGATAAAAACAACAATGCATGACTTCTTCAAAAAGAGTTGACCTGCGCTTTTTTGACCCGTATTGCACATATATGTTACAATGCAGATAATTACATATTGATAGCTTTATGGTGCCGCCCGGCAGCAGCTTTCAGAAACTGCCGCAGCGGGTAAAAGGGAAACAGGTTAAAGGCCTGTGCGAACTCGTCACTGTAAATACGTAGTGCCGTCATCACATCAATGTGACCACTGGGGTAATCCGGGAAGGCAGATGACGGCATGAGGATGTATGAGCCAGGAAACCTGCCATAAAGCTGGTACAGGAAGTATATTCCGGATCACGAGTAATTGATCGTACCGAAGTGACAGGGTTTCTGACCCTGTATTTTCGTATGAAAAAAACTCATTCCGGTTTCCGGGATGAGTTTTTTGTTTCATAGGAAATTCCTCTGAATTTCCTATGAAACAAAAATCGCTCCGCTAAGGATGCGACTTGTGCGCAGATGAAACATTCAAAAAGTTCATCTCACAAAAATACACAATCAGTCATTAGGAGGAAATTATGAAAAAGGAAATACTAACAATGATGTTGACAGGAGCCTTGATGGCTTCCACGCTGGCAGGCTGCGGCAACGCTACTCAGGAGACAGTCGGGCAGCAGGCCGTGGAGGAAAATGCCAATCAGGCGCAGCAAAGCGATAGCGGGACACAGGAAGGAGATGCCGCGGCACAGGAGGCGAAGGAGGATAAGCAGGAAGAAACTAAGGCTACGGCCGGGGAGGAAGAAGCGCAGATGAGCGACGAAGAGAGAGCCGGGGAAGTTGCTGCTCTGATCGATGCGATCTATGTTCAGGAGCGCACCGATGAGACTGATGAGCTGTGCGAAAAGGCGAAGGCGGCATGGGATGCTCTGACCGATGAACAGAAGGAGATGGTAGAGGGAGAGAGCGCAGACCCTGACTATTTTGGAAGAGACACAGGAGATGCCTCCGCAGATGACCCTTTAAACGCAGACGATATAGGCGAAAATGAGATCCTTGTTGTCAGCTTTGGTACTTCTTTTAATGACAGCAGGACAGAGGACATAAGCGGCGTCGAAAAGGCAATCGCAAAGGCCTTTCCTGACTGGTCGGTGAGAAGGGCATTTACTGCTCAGATCATTATCAATCATATCCAGGCAAGGGATGGTGAGAAGATCGACAACATGGATCAGGCCCTTGAGAGAGCTGTATCAAACGGCGTTAAAAATCTTGTGGTACAGCCCACACACCTCATGCACGGCGCAGAGTATGACGAACTTACCGGTGTTCTTGAAAAGTATGCGGACAAGTTTGAAAAGGTGGCTGTCGCAGAGCCGCTCCTTGGTGAAGTTGGAAATGATGCCACTGTAATAAATGACGATAAAAAAGCTGTGGCAGAGGCTGTTGTCGATGCCGCAGTAAAGGCAGCTGATTATGAGAAGCTTTCAAATGCTGCTGCAGATGGGGCGGCCTTTGTATTTATGGGGCATGGAACGGCGCATACCGCCAAGGTCAGCTACAGTCAGATGGCTACACAGATGAAGGAGCTTGACTATGACAATGTCTTTATCGGGACTGTTGAGGGAGAGCCGGAAGAGACCTCCTGTGAGAATGTGATCGAACAGGTTAAGGAGGCGGGATTTACAAAAGTCATCCTTCGTCCTCTCATGGTGGTTGCAGGAGACCATGCCAATAACGACATGGCAGGCGATGATGAAGACTCCTGGAAGAGCATGTTTACGGCATCCGGGGCTTTTGAATCGGTAGACTGCCAGATAGAAGGACTTGGAAGGATTGAAGAGGTTCAGGATCTGTACGTGTCCCATACCGCCAAAGCTCTGGAGGATGCGGGACTTGATAATACCGGCAGCGACGAAGCCGCCATGGAGGAGTCAGCGACGGAAGCAGAACTTAAGGACGGCGAGTATCAGGCAAAATTCACAACAGACAGTTCGATGTTCAAGGTCAACGAAGTTTATGATGATTATGGAACACTCACAGTTAAAGATGGTAAGATGACAATCCACATTTCACTTCCTTCAGAGAATATTGTTAATCTCTTCCCGGGAACAGCACAGGATGCGCAGAAAGAAGGCGCAGCTCTTCTTGAGCCCACAAGGGATGAAGTAACTTACAGCGACGGAACAACGGAAACAGTAAACGGCTTTGACATTCCCGTGCCATACCTCGATAAGGAGTTTGACCTTGCGCTTGTAGGGACAAAGGGAAAGTGGTATGACCACAAGGTAGTTGTGGCATCTCCTGCAGACTAAAGGACAGTTTATGGGTAAGAGCGGTATTTTAAAGAAATATATAGTTATATTGTGCTTTATACTCGGAATAGTATCTGTGACCTCCTGCGCCATGCAGGAGGTTACTGCAACTAAAGAAAAGTCCCGACAGGCACAGGAAAAGACCTACCTGATAGACATAGCCTTTGAAGGAGGAAGCGGAAAGGCCTTCATACAGTCTCCTGTGGAAGTTACTGACAAAGATGGTAAGCTCACTGCCAGATTCATATGGAGCAGCAAAAACTATGACTATATGATAGTTGACGGCATAAGATATGACAATGAGAATGAGGGCGGGCAGTCCACGTTCACGGTGCCGGTAGAAGACATAACAGGAGAGCTCACCGTTATCGGTGATACCGTGGCAATGAGCACTCCCCACGAAATTGAGTATCTGATAACCTGGGGAGAAAAAGAGGAAACAACAAAAGAAACAAGGACAGATATAAACACAGATAAGAATGCAGTGGGGCAGGCCCTTGAAAGAGCGGGGCTTCATAAGACAGGGAGTGTCACACTCAAATATGCCTCCTGCTTTGAAATAGATGAATACGGCGACTTTTATTATGTATCGATTCCAAACTCAGGGGATTATCTGGTAGTGCCAAAAGACCAGGAAGCCCCAGGGAATATACCTGAGAACGTCACCGTGCTAAAAAAGCCCCTCGATAAGACCTACCTCGTGTCGACATCTGCAATGGACCTCATAAATACCTGCGGCGCGCTCGATATGATAAAGCTCTCAGGAACCAGGGAGAGCGACTGGTATATACAGGAGGCAAAAGATGCAATGGAGCGCGGGGATATAATATATGCGGGCAGATACAGAGCACCTGACTACGAGGTCATACTCAAAAGCGGCTGCAACCTTGCGATAGAGAACACGATGATCTATCACGAGCCTGAGGCAATGGATAAACTTAAGGAACTGGGAATTCCGGTTCTTGTAGAGACTTCAAGCTACGAAGAGCATCCCCTTGGAAGACTTGAGTGGATCAAACTCTACGGCGTTTTGTTTGACAGGCTTGATGAAGCCGATCGCTATTTTGAGGAGCAGCTCCTTACTGCAGAGCCCATCATGACCGCGCAGGAAGACACGGGGAAAAAGGTTGCCTTTTTTCATGTGACTGCGGGCGGGCAGATAAATGTAAGAAAGTCAGGAGACTATATAACCAGAATGATAGAGCTCTCGGGCGGCAGCTACGTCCCTGTAAGCGCAGGTGATGGAGAGAGCGCACTTTCAACCATGAACATGCAGATGGAGGATTTCTATGCAGCGGCGCTTGACGCCGACATAATCATCTACAACAGCACGATCGGAGGAGAGATCGGCTCTGTGGATGAGCTGATAGGGAAAAATGAGCTCTTTGCTGACTTTAAGGCTGTCAAAGAGGGACATGTATACTGCACACAGAGGAATCTTTTTCAGCAGATAACGGGAATGGCACAGTTTATGCAGGACCTGAGCGATATCTGTAAAGGGAACGTAAGAGACTATACATATTTGAACAAACTGGAATGATGATAATGAACAGAAAAAGATGTGCGCTTTTTTTCAGCATTATGGCGGCTCTCATAGCAATGCTCCTCTGGGGAAATATTGCCCTTGGAAGTAACTCTATCCCCGCTTCCGACATCCCCGCCATAATTATGGGGAAAGGATCCGGAACCATGGAGAGAAACATAATAATGAGTATCAGGCTGCCCAGGGCTGTGTCTGCCATCTTTTTAGGCGGGGCGTTGGCGCTGGCGGGATATCTTTTGCAGACCTTCTTTGGAAATCCTATAGTAGGTCCCTTTGTCCTTGGCATATCATCGGGGGCCAAGCTCTTTGTGGCGATGGCCATGATATTTACTTTGTCCATGGGACGGATCATGGGGACGGAGCTGATGGTCCTTTCTGCATTTGCGGGCGCGATGCTGGTGATGTGCTTTGTGCTTGCGGTCTCGGTTAAGATAAGGAGCATGAGCGTCCTTGTGGTGTGCGGAATCATGGCGGGATATATCTGCGCTGCAGTGACTGACCTTGTCGTGACCTTTGCTGATGACTCCAACATAGTCAATCTTCACAACTGGTCCATGGGGAGCCTCTCAGGCATAAACTGGGAGATGATACACGTGATAATAGTTATCGTAACCGTCTGTCTTGCCATGACGACTATCCTGTTAAAGCCAATGAATGCCTACAGGCTCGGGGAAGCCTATGCAAGGAGCGTCGGCGTGAACATAAGGCTCCTTCGGGTGATGCTTATCTTCATCTCAAGCCTTCTTACGGCCTGTGTTACAGCCTTTGCGGGGCCGATTTCCTTTGTGGGGATCGCGGTTCCCCATCTTGTAAGGAATTTATTACGATCAGACAGCGCCCATGTGATGATACCGGCGAGCTTTCTCGGAGGCGCTCTCACAACACTTTTTTGCGACCTGGTAGCAAGATGTGTGTTTGCGCCGACCGAGGTGAGCATCAGCTCCGTCACGGCGGTATTTTTGGTGCCTGTTGTTATTTACATGATGATACATAGAAGCAGTAGGGACAGCTGATGCCTGACAGATACGGAATTGAGACAAAAAAGCTGAATATTGGTTATAAGTCTGATCTGATAAAAGACATTGACCTGGCTGCAAGACCGGGAGAAATTGTAACGCTCATCGGCCCGAACGGCTGCGGCAAGACAACGCTTTTAAAAACTATAACCGGCGAACTTAAAAAGCGGGGCGGAGTCATCTTTCTGGACGGGAAGGACAAAGATGCCCATAAGCCTTCTGAGATCGCAAGGAAGATGTCGATAGTCATGACCTACAGGGTAAAGCCGCAGCTCATGACCTGCCGCGAGGTGGTGGAGATGGGAAGATATCCGTACACGGGACGCCTTGGCATACCCTCGGATAAAGACCTTGAGAAGGTAAGGCAGGCCATGGAGTGGACAGATGTGTCAGAAATCGGGGATGTCTTTTTCTCGGATATAAGTGATGGCCAGAGGCAGAGAGTGCTCCTTGCAAGGGCAATCTGCCAGGAGCCTAAGATCCTCGTTCTTGACGAGCCTACATCTTTTCTTGACATACGGCACAAGATCGACATCCTTGAGAGGGTGAGGTCTTTTGCCAGAGAAGAGAAAGTGGCTGTTGTAATGTCCCTTCACGAACTCGGTATAGCGCGCAACATATCGGACAGGGTAGTTGCCCTTGGACAGGGGCGTGTGATGAAGATCGGAACGCCTGGGGAAGTGTTTACCGAAGAGTTTATCAGAGAGCTCTACAATCTTGAGGATATGAGTTTAGAGCTCCTTGGAGAGATGCCATGGCTAAAGTGATAATGATACAGGGGACCATGTCAAATGCCGGAAAGAGCGTTATCGCAGCGGGGCTTTGCAGGATCTTTTCAGATGACGGACTAAAGGCCGCGCCGTTTAAGTCTCAGAACATGGCACTTAATTCCTATATTACAAAGGACGGGCTCGAGATGGGAAGGGCTCAGGTCATGCAGGCCGAGTGTGCAAGGATCGAGCCGATGGCCATAATGAACCCAATCCTCCTAAAGCCGACAAGCGACGTGGGGTCACAGGTTATCGTAAACGGCAGGGCGGTCGGCAACATGAAGGCCATGGAGTACTACAGGCGCAAGAAGGACTATGTTAAAGATATTTTATCTGCCTATGAAAAGCTTTCAGAGATGGCAGACGTGATAGTTGTGGAGGGCGCGGGCTCTCCCGTAGAGATGAACCTTAAGAACGGAGATATCGTGAACATGGGGCTTGCCGCTATGATTGATGCTCCCGTCCTTCTTGTGGGTGACATAGACAGGGGAGGCGTCTTTGCCCAGCTCCTCGGGACGCTGGATCTTTTGGAAAAAAGTGAGAGGGACAGGGTGAAGGGGCTGATCGTCAATAAGTTCAGGGGCGATGCGGAACTTTTTAAGGATGGCATCAGAATTCTACAGGAGCGGGGAAAATGCAAAGTTGCAGGTGTTGTGCCCTACATGGACGTAAAGCTTGACGATGAGGATTCACTCTCAGAGAGGTTTGATAAAAAGAGCGCGGGGGTATTTGACATTGCCGTTATCAAGCTTCCCCACATCTCGAATTTTACTGACTTTGACACCTTTGAACAGATAGAAGAAGTGTCGGTGCGATATGTAGGAGAGGCAGCTGGCCTTGGTGACCCTGACATGATAATAATCCCGGGGACCAAGAATACTATATCAGACCTGGAAGCCATAAAGACAAACGGTCTTGCAGCTGCGATCATTGAAATGGCACGGCGCGGAACCTGTATCTTTGGGATATGCGGAGGCTTCCAGATGCTCGGAAGAAGGATCGATGACCCCTGCGGCGTCGAGGAGGGCGGATGCGCCAAGGGGTTTGGTCTCCTTCCCGTCGACACCACTCTGGAAAGAGATAAGGTCACAAAGAGCTTTACCGGCAGGATAACCGGAGCGACAGGGATCCTTGAGAGTATTAAGGGCGCAGCCATAGAAGGCTACGAGATACACATGGGAAAGACCGTGCCGTATGAGGACATAACGGAATTTACCTCAGGGGGAAGCGGCTTTTGCAAGAAAAACGTGTACGGAACCTATATTCACGGCTTTTTTGACAAAAGAGATATAGCCTGTGCCATTGTATCGAAGCTGGCAAGTCTTAAGGAAAAAAAGATTCATACAGAGAATATCCTTGACTATGCTGAATTTAAGGACAGGCAGTATGACCTTCTTGCCGCGACGCTTAGGAAGAGCCTCGACATGGACTACATTTATCACATTATGGGATGATATGACAAAGGAAGAACTTTTTTCAATAAGAATTAAACAGCCTTCCCCGGAGATATACAGAAAGTCAAAAGAAAGGTGGGACCATCTTGCCAAACCGATTGACGGACTTGGCGTTCTGGAGAAGATCGTAAGCCGGATTGCAGCTGCTTCGGGAAGAGTCTGCCCTGATACAGATAAGAAGGCGCTGATAATAATGTGCGCCGATAACGGGGTGACACAGGAGGGCATATCGCAGACAGGACATGATGTGACTTTGAGCGTAGCGTCCCTCATGGGAGATAAAAAGAGCTCTGTGGGCAGCATGGCAAGGAACTATCCGGTTGACTTTTTTGTTTACGATGTGGGAATTGACTCTCAGAATACCCCGCAGGGAGTAACGGATGCAAAGATAAGGCGAGGAACACGTAATTTTTTAAAGGAGCCTGCCATGACTTTGAAAGAGTGCCTTGCTGCCATACAGACAGGTATAGGAGCTGCCGGAAAGTGCAGGGACGAAGGATACGGGATAATAGCAACCGGCGAGATGGGAATAGGCAATACCACCACCAGCACAGCGCTTCTTTGCGCTGTCAAAGGACTTGATCCAAAAGAATACACGGGAAGAGGCGCAGGCCTGTCAGACGAAGGAATGCGAAACAAAATCCGCGTTATCGAAGAGGGGCTAAGGCTTCACATAAGACCAAATGAGTATGATGGGATTACATCAAAAGAAGAGGCGCTTGAAGCATTGACGAGGCTTGGCGGACTTGATATCGCCGGACTTGTGGGTGTCTTTATCGGAAGTGCGAAGGTGGGAATCCCGGTTATCATTGACGGTCTTATAAGCGCAGTGGCAGCTCTTTTGGCTGACAGGATAGTCCCCGGATGCAGGGATTATATGATAGCTTCACACCTTGGGCGGGAGAAGGGGATGCAGGTAATCCTTGATGACCTTGGACTTGACGGCATCATAAATGCCGACCTTGCTCTCGGAGAGGGGACGGGAGCGTTGCTTATGCTTACGATGCTCGATATGGCCATGTCATTGTATCTAAGCGGAACATTCTTTGACGAAACGCAGATAGAGCAGTACGAGAGGTTTGACGGATGATAACTTTGGTCGTCGGAACAAGCGCAAGCGGCAAGTCGGCTCTTGCCGAGGAGCTTGCCACTAAAACGGGCGATGCCCACAGGATATATCTTGCCACCATGAAGGTATGCGACGATGCGGGAAAAGAGCGCGTTTTAAGGCACAGACAGCTAAGGAAGGGCAAGGGCTTTGACACAATAGAGGTCATGTACGACATAAGAAGTGCTCTTTCGCTGATAGGTGACCCTGCGGAATCTACGGTCCTTCTTGAGTGTGTGTCCAACCTCGTTGGCAATGAGATCCATGATAACCCCAAGGGAGAGAAAATGGAGTCCTTTCTGCCCGGGACAGAGACCGGCACCTGTAAAAGCGAAGGCGCCCCTGAAGATAAGGAACTTCGAGCAGGGAAAGAGAATTTTGCTGACAGGGTGGCAGCAGATATAAAGACAATAGCTGATAGTGTTCAAAATCTGATAATCGTGACGAACGAATATGAATGTACGGACGATTATGATGATGAAACAAAAGTGTATTTGCAGCTTGTTCACATGGTAAATGAGAGGATAAGCTTGTTTTCGGATAAGATCATAGACGTAAGGAAAGGACAGGGCGGTGAAGATATTTAGATATCTTGCGGTTTCTTTTTCACTGTACAGCAAAATACCGATGCCGAGGTTTACATGGCGGGAAGATGACATGGCGCACAGTCTTATGTTCTTTCCGCTTGTCGGGGCAGTTATCGCAGCGCTTATATATGTCCTTAACAGGGCGCCTGCCCTTGCCGCTTTGCCGGTGGCTTTAAGGATCATCCTTACGATACTGATCCCTGTTGCCGTGACGGGAGGCTTTCACCTGGACGGCTTCATGGACACCGAGGATGCGCTATGCTCCTTTGCCTCCAGGGAAAAGAAACTTGAGATTTTAAAGGACCCTCACATAGGGGCTTTCGCCGTGATATCCCTTGTGAAATATCTTCTGATATACGCGGCGGCGGTGACGGCCATACTGCTTAGTGAAAAGAGCGGCACTTCGCAGGTGCTGATACTCGGCATGACCTTTGTGATATCAAGGAGCCTCAGTGGTCTTACTTCGATAATGTTAAAAAAGGCAAAGAAAGAGGGGATGCTCTTTAATGAGTCTAAAAACAGACAGACCCTGTCAAAGATATGCCTTTGTATGTTTCTGACAGCGGCGCTTTTAATAATGTTCCTTTCAAATGCGCTCTGCGGCGCGGCGGTAACCTTTGCGTTTGCTCTGTGCACCGTTGTCTACCGGCATAGAGCCTACAAGGAGTTTGGCGGGGTAACCGGAGATACGGCAGGGTATTTCCTTACTGTATCCGAGACTTTTGCAGCCGTGGCACTGGCTGTAGTTCTTTATCTTACATGACCCAAGCTAAGGAGATATAAATGGATAAGCTGCTGTTTTGCCATATGGCAGGTCTGGGACTCGGGATCATCCTTGACCGGATAATAGGAGACCCGCATGGCATCCCGCACCCGGTAGTGGCGATCGGGAAACTTATTTCTCATCTGGAGAAAGGGCTACTCGGAAGTACTGACAAGGACTTTAAGAGGGATGCAAAGAGGGAAAAAAGGAACGGAATTCTTTTGTGGTTCATCGTCGAAATAATCGTACTTACAGCTGCTTTTCTGATAATGTATACCTCCTATAGGATTAGCAGATATCTGGGAGTAATTGCCGAAGCTGTGCTCACCTGCTACGTACTGGCGGCAAGGAGTCTTAAAGATGAGAGCATGGCGGTATACATGGATCTAAAAGGAGGCGACCTTTCTGCGGCCAGGCGGTCTCTTTCAATGATAGTAGGAAGGGACACTGACTATCTGGACGAAGAGGAGGTAGCCAAAGCTGCAGTTGAGACCGTGGCGGAGAATACGTCGGACGGCGTGGTTGCGCCGCTTTTATATGCGGCGGCAGGAGGGCCTGTCCTTGGTCTTTTTTACAAAGCGGTAAACACGATGGATTCCATGCTCGGCTACAGGAATGACAGATATGAGAACTTCGGATTTTTTGCTGCGAAGGCGGATGACGTCTTTAATTTTATCCCCGCGAGGATAAGTGCTCTTTTTATGATACTGGCTGCTTTTTTACTTGGAGCATTTTCACCTGATTACAGCGGGACAGGCGCCTTTAAGATTTGGAAAAGAGACAGATACAACCACAGATCCCCTAACTCCGCCCAGACAGAAAGTGTCTGCGCAGGGGCTCTTGGACTTAAGCTTGGCGGAACGCACCTGTACAACGGCGTATCCGTGACAAAACCAACCATCGGGGATGAACTAAGAAAAGCCGGGACGGAAGACATAAAGAGGGCAAACAGCCTGATGCTTATGACGCAGGCTCTCACAGTTATATTTGTGTTTGCCGTCATACTGATGATGACTAAATGAAGGATATGGATGAAACTACTATGGCGCACGGCGGCGATATATACGGAAAAAAAGTAAAATTAGATTTTTCGGTAAACTTAAATCCCCTGGGGATGCCCGTGGAGGTCTTTGAGGCGGCGAAGGATGCAGTAGCAGGGGCATCTTTCTATCCGGATCCTTTGCAGCGAAAGATAAGGAGAGATATCGCGGGAAGACTTGGGCTTGATGAGAGCTTTGTATACGCCGGGAGCGGTGCTTCTGACCTTATTATGGCTGCAGTCAGAGCCGTGCACCCGGGGAAAGCTATTTTGTTTGAGCCTTCATTTTCAGGATATGAATATGCCTGCAGGGCAGCAGGCTGTGAGATTACAAGACTTTTTACGGATGAAAAAAATTCTTTTGCGATAGAGCAAAAAGACATTGAAGGCGCATCTTCAGACACGGATATGATCTTTGTCTGCAGCCCGGCAAACCCGTCGGGGAAAGCAGCCGGTGACGATGTAATTGAGGAGCTTATCAAAACGGCACATAAAAAGGGAGCTTATGTCTGCCTCGATGAGAGCTTTTTATTTCTGTCGGACGGCGCTCTTACGGCATCCGGCCGCGGGGAAGATGACGCAAAAGCCCCCTTCGTATCCGAAGGCTTCAGCAGGCTTACACAGAAATATGACAATCTCATCATCATCCGCTCACTTACCAAGATACTCGCATCTCCCGGGATAAGGATGGGGATAGCCATAGCATCTCCAATGATCATAAAAAGAATGGCAGAGCAGCTAAGCGAGTGGAATCTGTCTGTTGTAAGCGAAGCCGCTCTGGAGGCAGGACTTAAAGTAATTTACGAGACAGATTTTGTAAGACGGACAATCAAAGCAGTGCAAAGAGAGAGAGCTTTTTTGTCTGACAGCTTAAAAGAAATTGGATTTACAGTCTATGACAGCAATACCTGTTTTCTCCTCTTTAAGGGATATGCTGATCTTGGCGACAGGCTTCTTCAAAGGGGCATCCTGATACGGGACTGCAATGACTTCCGGGGACTTGGAACTGGGTTTTACAGAACCTCTGTGAGGCACCATGAAGATAATAAAGAGCTGATAGAAGCGATGAGAGGAATAACTAATGAGCTATGAGAAACTAAAGCCTCAGGAAATAGAAAAGAGAAGCTTTGAGATAATAGAAGAAGAGCTTAAGAAGGCGGGAATCGTCCTTAATGAAAGGACTTCTTTTGTGACAAAGAGATGCATCCACACCTCCGCAGACTTTGACTACGCCCGTACTCTCATCTTTTCAGAGGGTGCGACGGATGAGCTTAAGAGCCTTATACGGGGCGGCGCCTGTATAGTGACCGATACCAATATGGCGCTCTCCGGGATAAATAAGAAAAAGCTCGCTGCTTTTGGCGGGGAGGCGCTGTGTTTTATGGCAGATGAGGATGTCTCAAAGAAGGCTCTTGAGAGAGGCGAAACAAGGGCGGCTGTCTCCATGGAGAAGGCTGCCCGGATGGGAAAAGATATCATTTTTGCGATAGGCAATGCCCCGACTGCGCTCATAAGGCTCCATGAAATGATGGAGGAAGGGATATATACACCAAAGTTCGTCATAGGAGTCCCGGTGGGATTCGTCAACGTGGTTGCAGCCAAGGAGCTGTTCATATCTTCAGACGTTCCCCACATCATAAACAGGGGCAGAAAGGGAGGAAGCAACATAGCTGCCGCGATCGTCAACGCTGTGCTCTATGACATGTGATATGAAGAAGGGATTTACGACAGGGAGCTGTGCGGCGGCAGCGGCGAAGGCTGCGGCCTATATGCTCCTCTCAGGCAAAAGAAAAACTCAGATTAAGATCGATACCCCTGCGAAGGTAAAGTACGCACCTCTTATAGAGGAGATTGAAACCGGGGACGGCTATGTCTCCTGTGCTGTTAGGAAGGATGCTGGAGATGACCCCGATATTACGAACAGGGCTCTCATATTCGCAAGAGTTTCTTTTGACGAAAGGGCCGGCAGAAAGGTTGTAATTGACGGCGGAAGGGGAGTCGGAAGAGTGACGCGTCCGGGTCTTGACCAGAGCGTTGGGAGTGCTGCGATAAACTCTGTTCCCAGGAGGATGATAGAAAGGGAAGTCAGGCAGGTCATGGATCTTTTTGACTGTCAGGAGAGCCTTAAGGTGATCATATCCGTGCCGGAAGGAGAGCACCTTGGGGGGAAGACCTTTAACCCAAGGCTCGGGATAGAAGGCGGGATATCGATCATAGGAACCAGCGGAATCGTTGAGCCAATGAGCAGCAAAGCGCTCCTTGATACCATTTTCCTTGAGCTGTCGCAGGTAAAGGCAATGGGGGCAGACGTTGCGGTTGTATCTCCCGGTAACTACGGTCTTGAATTCATGAGAGATACTTTCGGCTATGATCTTGACAGGGCCGTTAAGTGCTCGAACTTTATCGGCAATACCATCGATATGGCAGCAGAGCTTGGATTTAAAAAGATGCTCCTTTGCGGGCACCTTGGTAAGCTCATAAAGGTCTCCGGGGGAATTATGAATACACACTCCAAAGAGGCCGACTGCAGGATGGAACTGATGGCAGCCGCAGCGATAAGGAGCGGCGCATCGGCAGATGCCCTCAGGCAGATACTTGATTGCGTATCAACAGAAGAAGCTCTTGAGATATACCTTCGCGAGGGCATAGAGAGACAGTGCTTTGGGATAATTATGGAAAAGACGGACTTCTTTTTAAATAAAAGAGGCGGCGAAGGTTTAGATGTTCAGTCAATCATTTACACGAATGACTACGGACTTATAGGAATGAGTAACAGGGCAGAGGAGTTTCTGAATCTGGCCAAAGGAGAAACGAATGGTTAATTTTGTCGGAGCGGGCCCGGGGGCAGTGGACCTTATCACGGTAAGGGGAATGGAGCTCATAAAGAGGGCAGATGTCATAGTCTACGCGGGGAGCCTCGTAAACCCGCTTCTTTTGTCTTTTGCAAAAGAGGGAGCGCAGATACATAACAGCGCGGTCATGACTCTTGAAGAGGTGCTAAAGGTTATGGTATGCGCTGACAGGGAAGGAAAAGAAGTTGTAAGGCTCCACACAGGGGATCAGAGCATATACGGAGCCGTGAGGGAGCAGATGGACGCTCTGGACAGGGAAGGCATCAGATACGCCTCCTGCCCCGGGGTGAGCGCATGCTTTGGAGCAGCTGCAGCACTTGATCTTGAGTACACACTGCCCGGCGTATCCCAGACCCTGATAATAACAAGGCTTGAGGGTAAGACATCTGTCCCTTCCGGCGAGCGAATGGAGCTTCTTGCTTCCCACAGGGCTTCAATGGCAATCTACCTAAGCAGCGGGATGCTCGACGAACTCACACAAAGACTGCTTGGCGGAGGCTACAGCGAAGATACGCCGGCTGCCATTGTCTATAAGGCCACCTGGCCCGAAGAGAAAAAAATACTCTGCACCGTGGGGAGCCTTAAGGAGGCGGCTGAAAAAGAAAACATAACAAAGACAGCCGTTGTGCTTGTGGGGGGTGCCATAAACTGCCAAAGCTATGAAAAATCAAAGCTCTATGACGCTAACTTTTCGACGCAGTTCAGGAAGGCGGTAAGGACGGATACATGAATAAGATTGCAGTATGCTTTACCCCTCAGGGTGAAGATGTAATTGCCAGACTAAATGACGAGTGCGCGCGCATAGGGATAGGAAAGGCCAAGGGCTATGTCATAGGCGAAAGAGGAGATGTCAGGGAAGGTTTTATTCATGTCGGGGATTCTTTAAGTGAGTGGACTAAGACTATGTTTATTCCCGGAAATGCCCTGATATTTGTAGGAGCTGTGGGAATAGCCGTAAGGGCGCTATCGAACCTTGTAAAGGACAAGCTCTCTGACTGTCCTGTGATCGTCATAGATGATAATGCGCAGTTTGTGATCCCCATCCTCTCAGGCCATGTGGGAGGTGCCAACAAGCTTGCGGTAATGCTTGCGGATATCCTCGGAGCCGTTCCCGTCATAACCACATCCACGGATGTTAATGATGCCTTCTCTGTCGACAGCTTCGCAGCAGAGAACAGGCTTATGATTGCCGACCGCGACAAGATCAAAAGGGTTTCGGTAAAGGCTATAGAGGGCAAGAAGATAACACTGTCCATAAAAGGCTTTCCTCCGAAAGACAGTGTGGATGTTATAGCCTCGGATGATATGGACTCAGAGTATTCCCTTGTGCTGAAGCCAAGAGAGTATACTGTGGGTATAGGCTTGAAGAGGGGAAAAGAACCGGAAGAACTTGAGAAGTTCTTTCTTGAGACGATTAAAAGCGCAGGGATAGATGTAGATGATGTATACGCCATCTGCACCATTGACTTTAAGGAGGATGAGCCGGCGATCCTAAGGCTCAGGGACAAGTACAGGATCCCGGTACTGTCATTCGACAAAGAAATACTGGGGGAAACTAACGGCGATTTTACTTCATCAGAGTTTGTAAAGAGCGTGACAGGTGTAGACAACGTGTGCGAGAGGGCAGCAGTAGCGGGAGCAGGAGCCGGGGCAGAGCTTGTCATCAAAAAGACTGCCCGGGACGGAATGACAATTGCTGCCGCAAGGCGTGAGTTCACTGTTCGCTTATAGGTTTTTGGGAGACAGATCATGGGTAAGATATATGTAGTTGGCATAGGACCCGGTGACAGCGATATGATGACGTATCAGGCAAAAGAAGCGATCAAAAAGAGCGATGTTATCGTGGGTTATAAAGCCTATATTGAGCTGGTAAAAGAAGAGTTTGCCGGAAAAGAGTTCTTTGAAAACGGCATGCGCAGGGAAGCAGAGAGATGTAAAAGGTGCATCGAATATGCCAAAAGCGGAAAAACAGTCGCTCTTATCTGCAGCGGAGATGCCGGAGTATACGGCATGGCTTCGCCGCTTCTTGAGATAGCGCAAAGGGAAGGCTTTGACGACGTTGAGGTTGTTGCGGGAGTTACGGCGGCACTTAGCGGCGCTGCGCTCCTTGGCGCGCCTGTCGGAGCTGACTTTTGTGTCATAAGCCTCAGCGACCTTCTTACGCCGTGGGAAGTGATAGAGAAAAGGCTCAGGTGCGCAGCTGAGGGAGACTTCTGCATGGCTATCTACAATCCCTCAAGCCGCAGCAGGGCAGATCATCTAAGGAGAGCCTGCAATATACTGCTGGAGAGTCTTCCTGCTGCCACTGCCTGCGGCTATGTGAGGAACATAGGCAGGGACGGGTGCGTAAGAAAGGTGTGCACTTTGGAGGAACTAAAGGAAGTGAAGGCAGATATGTTTGTGACTGTTTTTGTCGGCAATTCAAAGACAAGGATAACAGGCGGAAGGCTTGTTACGCCCAGGGGTTACAGGTTATGAAGCAAATCGTCATTTTTTCGGGAACAACTGAAGGAAGAAAGCTCTCGGAGCTGCTTTCGGCGCAGGGCATACGACATATGGTATGCGTGGCTACAGACTGCGGCGCAGAAGTCATGGAGGAGAACGATACTGCTGATATTCATGTGGGACGGATGGATATGGGGCAGATGACGCAGCTTATAAAAAATATGGGGGAACCATCAAAGAGCCTTGTCATAGATGCAACTCACCCCTATGCGGTTGAAGCCACTGCCAACATAAAAAGCGCAGCCGGATCCCTTTGCTGCAGGTACATCAGAGTGGTCAGGGAGAGATGCAAAGACCTGACGGAGGGGGCTTTCGTCTACGATGATATAAGCGCGTGCGCACGGCACATTGACGGTACATCAGGGAACATTCTTCTGACAACCGGGAGCAAAGAACTGGCTGAATACTGCGGCAGTGTATCTGATGCAACTAAGAAAAGAACCTATGTGAGGGTACTTCCGACTCTTGAGAGCATTGAGCTTTGCAGGGCGCAGGGGATTGAGACCGACCACATAATCGCAATGCAGGGACCCTTTGGAGAAGGGCTCAATGAGGCCATTATAAGACAGTGCGATATAAAGCACCTCATCACCAAGGACAGCGGGGCCGCCGGCGGAATGGACGATAAGGTAAGAGCGGCAAAGAGCACAAAAGCCAAGATACATGTGATAGCACGTCCCACAGACGAAGACGGTATGAGCGTAACTGATGTCTTTTCCCTGATAACGGGTAAGGAGAGCGGGGGCAAGGAAATTTGCATAACTCTTGCCGGGATCGGAATGGGGAGTGAGAGCACAATGACAGCTGCCTTCATGGAAGAAGTGCGTGGCTGCGATATGCTCTTCGGAGCAGGAAGACTTATAGAAAACCTTTCATGCCCAAGGAAATACGCGCTGTACAGACCAGGGGATATCATACAGGTACTTGAGAGGGAGAGCGCAGGTCATGTCCTCATAGTTTTTTCCGGCGACAGCGGATTCTACAGCGGGGCGCAGGCTGTGATAAATGCCCTGAAGAGCTGGAGAAGCGACGTAAGGCTTAAGGTGCTGCCCGGGATATCCAGCATATCCTACCTTGCATCAAAGCTTGAGGTAAGCTACGAAGATGCGATCCTATATAGTCTCCACGGCAGAAATACAGAAAAAAACTTAAGTGACCTTACCGGCAAAGTAAGACATAATAAAAAGGTCTTTTCCCTTGTATCGGATGCGGGGGATGTAAGAAAGATCGCAAAAAGACTGATTGACGCTTGTATTGACTGCAGGATATTTGCAGGCGCAAGACTATCCGGCGCAGATGAGAGCATAAGAGAGCTTACGCCTGAAAATGCGCTTTCCTTTGACGAAGAGGGCTGCGTGACGATCCTGATAGAAAACCGCGTCCCTTCAAAGCATCTCCTTGTACCGGTAAAAAAAGACAGCGACTTTTTAAGATCCGATGTTCCCATGACCAAGGAGTGCGTAAGGCACGAGAGCATCATAAGACTTGGCCTTAGAGAGGGAGACATATTTTACGACATAGGCGGCGGAACAGGCTCCGTTGCCATAGAGGCATCGTCCCTTGATGAAAGCCTTGAGGTGTACACCTTTGAAAAAGAGGCTGGGGCAGCCGACCTGATACGGCAGAATATCGCAAAGCTTGGGGTATACAACGTCACGGTAATTGAGAAAGATGCCTTAAAGGCGCTTACCGATATGCCAAAACCTGACTGCGTCTTTATCGGCGGCAGCGGCGGCAGGCTCCATCAGATAATTGATATGATCCATTCAAAGGGGAGCGGCATCAGATTTGTAATAAACGCAGTGAGCCTTGAGACCATGGAAGAAGTAAGGAAACTGTCTGACCGCTATGAGGTGTCAGAAGAAGAGGCCGTGATGATCCAGGTAAACGATATAAAGCACATTGGCTCACATCATATGATGAAAAGCCAGAACCCCGTATGGGTATTTTCTTTTGTCATTTAGGAAAGGACGGACATGGGTGAAACACAAGTAAAGAGGATCATGATCGCAGCGCCCTCAAGCAGCAGCGGCAAGACCACGGTCACCTGCGCGCTTTTGCAGGCCCTTGCAGACAGGGGGCTGGACCTTGTGGCATTTAAGTGCGGCCCTGACTACATCGATCCTCTTTTCCATCAGAAGGTTCTGGGAGTAGAGAGCAGGAATCTCGACACTTATTTTGCGGGGCAGGAGGGAATACGAAGGATCATGTCTTCTTATGGCGGAAGGTATGCCGTTATCGAGGGGGTAATGGGCATTTACGATGGCAGATCCCCTGACAGCCTTGAAGGCTCATGCTATGAGATTGCGAAAGCTTCAGGGACTCCGATAGTCCTTGTGGTGGATGCGTCATCGACATCAAGGACCGTGATATCCGTAATAAAGGGGATCCTTCTTGATGATACCAGTCATCTGATAAAGGGCGTGATCTTAAACAAAATAAGCCCGTCTTTTTACGAAAGGCTGGGTCCTGTCCTTGATAAAGAGCTGCGTGAGTTTAGATGCGATGTAAGACTTCTTGGCTGCTTCCCAAGATCAGAGGATATTGCAGTTAAGAGCAGGCACCTTGGGCTCCTCCTTCCCGGCGAAGTTGATGACATAAAGCGGAGGATATCGGAGGCTGCCTCTATCCTGGAAGAGGGAACAGGCGTGGATGAGATCATTGCCATCATGGAGGATGCGCCTTTTGTCAGAGGCACTTCTGCCATACAGGGGAGTCAAAAGAAGCCTTGTTTAGGCAGTAAGGGCAAGCATGCCCTTACGCTGTCGGTAGCCTTTGATGACGCCTTCTGTTTTTATTACAGGGACAACCTTGATATGTTCAAAGAAAGGGGCGTAGAGATAAATTTCTTTTCGCCGCTTACAGATGAGCGCCTTCCCGATAGGTGCGACGCGCTCCTTCTAGGAGGGGGATATCCGGAAAACCACTTAAAAGAGCTAAGTGGTAATAAGTCCATGCTCCTGTCGATAAAAGAAGCGATAGACAGAGGGATACCTTCTCTTGCGGAGTGCGGGGGCTTTATGTATCTGCACAGGGAGATATCTGATATGCAGGGAAAGAGCTTTGGGATGGTCGGAGCTGTAGATGCGAAGTGCCGGTATATGGGCCGCCTTGTAAGATTTGGTTACATGCAGATAGAAAAAGAGACAGAGCATTCACCGCAGGATGAGCTTAGCAGGTGTCTTGTCGGTATGAAGGGACATGAATTCCACTACTATGACAGCTCACGAAGCGGTGACTCATTTCTGGCATGTAAGCCACTAAAGGGTGCTTCTTGGGAATGTATGGTCACCGGAGACAATGCCTTCTGGGGATTTCCGCATTTTTATTACAGATCCGCGCCGGGATTTATAGATGCCTTCATAGAGAGAATGAAAGAGGTCAGATATGGATAATTCCAGGAAGTTTTTTGCAAACAGGGACTGTGAGTATTATCCGTGCCATGAGAGCGATGGCGATATCAATTGCCTGTTCTGCTATTGCCCGCTGTATACAATGAAGTGCCCGGGGAATTTCAGGATAGTAGAAAAAAACGGAAGGAAGATAAAGAGCTGTATTGACTGCATGTTTCCACACAGACCCGAAAACTACGACAAAGTGATCGAATTACTAAAAGGGAATAAATAATTTATAAAAAATTAACGGAATAACAATAACGCCTTCCGCAGACATGGTAGAATATAAGGTGACATCCTTGCTAATTAAATATTAAAGAGACAATTTATGTCACATATCGGCCCGGAGCTTATTTCCTCCGGGTCTTTGCTAAGGAAAGGAGATACCGGGCGGTTGAAACCTGGTTTGCTCAAACAGAATAAGATCAGCTTCAGCTTTATACTGTGGCTTCTTCTCGGTATCGCAATAAATGTGATATCTCTTTGTCTTGCTGCGCATTTTGGACTGCCGCTCTATTTTGATGCCATCGGTACTATCCTGATCTCCATGGTGTGGGGATCGCTCCCCGGAATCACGACTGCTGTTGTGACGAATATAATCTACAGCTATTTCAGCCGGGATTCCCTGTGCTATGCGCTTATAGGAGTATTTGTCGCGATCAGGGCAGCTCAGTTTGCCGGAAATGATGACAAAGGCGTCAAAAAGACCATCTGCTTCATTGCGGATCTGGCACTGGTAACGGGAATTTTGGGAACCTGCCTTCAATATCTTCTTATAGGTAAGGCGCAGTTTTCCTATGTTGCCGATACAGCAAAGGCCATGGCAGGGGACTCTGGGGTGCTTCTTTTTATGAGTACCGTTCTGATCGAAATAGTGCTCAATTTGGTCGATAAGGGTTTGTCAGTGCTGTTTGTACTGCTGCTGATCCACTTTGTGCCCAAAAAGACTATTGAAAAACATTGGAACAGCAGATGGAAGCAGACTCCGCTTACAAGCCGGGAGATCGATGAGATAATAAATGATAAAAGAGATGGTGAGACATCGCTTCGGCTTAAGGTTGTAAAACTTATGGTTCTGGTGGCGGTTCTCATTTCTGTTGTCCTTGGGGCAGTGAGTGCCAGGATAAATTATGAAGAGGCGCTTAAAGAGGGAAGGGATACAGTTGTGAATGTCACGAAAGTTGCTGCATCACTTATGGAGCCTTCTTACTTTGAACAGTTCCTCAAGGATGAAAAGCCGGTTCCCGAATACACCAATCTGAAATATGTTCAGTACAACGATATCCTGATCAGCATCAGAGAGTCGTTTCAGGACATTGAATATCTTTATGTCTACGACATACGCGAGGATGGCTGTCATATAGTATTTGATACGGATGAGACATTCCAAAGTGACGGAGTTGTGGGAGAGAAACTGGAGTTTGACGAAGCGTTTATGCCCCTTGTTCCGGATCTTCTTGCGGGGAAAGAGATAGATGTACAGGAAAACAACGGGCAGTACGGATATTTTATCACGGCCTACGAGCCCATCTATGATAATGAGGGAAGGCCCACAAGCTATTATGTGGGTGCGGATATTGCCATGGAAAGCTTTTACAGGTACATTGCTGGTTTTGTCATCAGAATGGTCCTGAGCTTTTCGGGATTCTTTGCCCTCATAGTGTCCTATGGTCTGTGGATGGCTTCCCACAGTCTTGTATTTCCAATAAGCGTAATAGAAAAGAGAATTGACAGCTTCGTTAAGAGCCTTGACGATCAAAAGACCATCGATGAGAGCGTAAAAAAACTTGAAAAGGCAGACATCCACACCGGAGATGAGCTTCAAAGACTCTACAGATCTGTCCGTGAGATGTCCAATACCGTGGCAGAGCAGATGCGCAGCATAAGGATACTTACCAGATCCAACGAAAAGATGCAGAGAGGCCTGATCATCACAATGGCTGATATCGTGGAAAACCAGAGTATCGCATCGAGGTCTCATATAAGCAGAACAACTGCTTATGTCAGGGTGATCATGTCGGAGCTGCGGCGCAAGGGTTACTACTCAGAAAAGCTGACAGACAAGTATATGAGTGATGTGGAGATGACAGCACCTCTTTATGATATCGGCAAGATAAAGATACCGGACAGTATACTTGGCAAGCAGGGAGCCCTTGACGACGATGAAAAAGAGATCATGAAGACCCACACAACTGCAGGAAAAAAGATCCTTGACAACGCGATAAGCACTGTGGAGGGTGAAAATTATCTCAAGGAAGCCAGAAACATGGCGGCGTACCACCACGAGAACTGGGACGGCACGGGCTATCCGATAGGACTCCACGGAGAAGTTATTCCTCTCTCGGCGCGCATCATGGCTGTTGCTGATTCTTTTGAAGAACTTACATACCCCAAGGCATTTATGAAGGCGCTCACTCCTTTGGAGGCGCTCGAAAACATAAAGGAAGGATCCGGAACAAGGTTTGATCCCAAATGTGCAGAGGCCTTTTCCGATGCATTCACAGAAGTCAGAAACATCCTAAGGCAGTACCCGGAGTGATGAGATCATCACTGACTTATATACACGGAGGCTTGTCCTGATGAGAGTTTCCAGGATAATGAAGGGCTGTATAGCCGCTGCGCTGATAGCTTTAAGCCTTACTTTAGGCAGCATGGGAGCGCTGGCAGCGGATAAGAAGCAGCAGGATCTTGCAAGTGAATACCGGAACAACGGTGGCGGCTTTGCTGTTACCGGTCAGCTCGGCGATGTTGGATACATGGCTGAGATTTATAATGCATCAAACGGGCTGCCGACTTCCGAAGCTAACTGTGTCCTTGGGGCATCTGATGGCCATATCTGGATCGGAGGCTATGCCGGGGTACTTCGCTATGACGGATCGACTTTTGAAAGGCTTCCTTCATCGACCGGTCTGACCAACGCAAGAGCGATCTATGAGGACATAAGGGGCCGCATCTGGGTTGGCACAAATGACAATGGAATAGTGGTGATAGATGGCGAGGAATATACCCATTTTACCAAAAAGGATGGGCTTCGATCGTCATCTGTAAGGTCATTTGCAGAAGACCTCTACGGCAATGTCTATGTGGGAACAACTGCAGGTATGGTCTATGTTGACACATCAATGAAGCTGCATGTCACAGATGATAAGAGGATCAACAACGAGAGAGTGCTCAGGCTCGTGAGCGATACCTTTGGCAATGTGTATGGGCAGACCAAGAGCGGAGCGATATTCAGGGTATCAGAGGATAAGCTCATAAGCTATTATACCAGCAGGGATCTGGGAATAGAGGGGATAACAACTATTCTTGCGGACTCCAAAAAAGCCGGGAAGATCTACATTGGAACAGGATCCAACTATGTATACAGCGGCAATTTCGGAGACCCCGGAGAAAAAATGAAGAGATATTATGTCGCCCCGGCCGAGAACATTCACTGGATGAGCTATGACTGCGACAGGGTATGGATTTCATCCGATTCAGTTGTAGGATACATCGATGGATTCGGTGATTTTAAAGCAGTGGAAAACCTCCCTATGGACGACGCAATTGAGATGATGACCTCCGACTATCAGGGGAATATGTGGTTTGCCTCTTCAAGAGAGGGCGTGATGAAGATTGTTGTGAACAATTTTCAGAATTACAGCGCCGCTGCAGGCATTGCAGATGACGTTGTAAATTCCACACTTCTGCATGGCGATGACCTCTATCTTGGTACGGATGACGGACTTAAGATAATCGGGCGATTTAAGAACACCGTTGAAAACGAGCTGACCGATTACATTGGGAAAAACAGAGTCAGACATATCATGCGCGACAGCAAAGAAAACCTCTGGATCTCGACCTACACCGGCGGCCTTGGCCTGGTGAGATATGGTAAAGACGGGAGTATAAAGAGCTTTACCACAGACGATGGAATGCCCGGAGATGAGACACGCTGCGCAATAGAGACCAGTGACGGCAGAATAGTATCAGGGACCAGTGAGGGCATAGCTGTTATAAGAGACGGCAAAGTAGTTGATACCATTGGTGCCGAGCAGGGTCTTAGAGAGAAGGTCATCCTCACAGTATGTGAGGGAGAAAACGGTGAGATCTATGCCGGCTCTGACGGAGACGGACTTTATGTGATAGATGAAAGCGGCGTAAGATATTTTGACAAAGAGCTCACAAGCGATGTGATCATGAGGATCAGAAGGGATGAAAAACATGATCTCTACTGGATAATCACATCCAACGCGATAGAGTATCTAAAAGACGGAGAAGTAAAAAATCTTACTACTTTTCCCTATAATAACGTCTTTGATATCTTTTGCGACAGCAGGGACAATTTCTGGGTCATGACATCGCAGGGTATCTACTGCGTGGATTCAGAGAGCATGCTAAGTGACCGCATAGTCGATTACAGGCTGTACACCATGTTAAACGGAGTCACAAGTATTCCGGTTGTGCACAGCTACAGTTTCCTTGACGATGGCGGCAATCTCTATATAGCAGGCGGAACCGGTGTGTCAAAGGTCAACCTTGACAGGTTCTATGAGAGCAACACCGCAACGAAGGCGCAGGTTGCAGGCATTACCTTTGAAGGAAAAAATATTAAGCCGGACGAAAGCGGGACATATGTTATTCCTGCCGGAGACGGGCGTCTTCAGATAACACCTGCAGTCCTTGACTATACTCTCTCGAACCCGACTGTGCAGGTTTATCTGGAGGGATCCGCTGATCCCGGGATCTCAGCCCCAAGGGACAAGGTCACAACTCTTGAGTATACTGCTCTTGCCTACGGCAACTATATTCTCCATATCCGGGTTCTGGGTAATGACAAAAAGAGCGTCATCTCTGAGGAGACCTTTAACCTCATAAAGCGTCCGCATTTCTTTGAACTTGTGGCTGTCAGGCTGATCCTGGTGACGCTTCTTACTGTCGCTGCAGGCATAATCGTCTGGCGGATACTTGACGGAACAGTCATACGAAGACAGTACCAGCTTATACAGGATGCGAGGAATGAAGCTGAAAATGCCAACATGGCTAAATCGAGATTTCTGGCTAACATGTCCCACGAGATAAGGACGCCTATAAATACCATTCTTGGCATGGATGAGATGATAATAAGGGAGGATGCAAAAAACGTTCCCGATAACTATTATCAGTCAGTCCTTGGATATGCCCACGATATAAGGGGAGCTACAGAGGCCCTTCTCGGACTTATCAACGACCTTCTTGATATCTCCAAGATTGAGTCGGGCAAGATGCATCTCGTGGAGCAGGAGTATGACGTGACCGAGATGTTCAGGGCTGTCATCAAGATGATAAGGGTCAGGAGTGAGGCCAAGAAACTCTGGTTTGACGTAGACATCGATGAGACCCTGCCCGCAAGGCTGTACGGCGATGAGGGCAAGATAAGACAGATCATTTTAAATCTTCTTACCAACGCGGTAAAGTACACCGATGAGGGCGGATTTACTCTCAAGGCCAGGGTCATCAAAAAGGATGAACTCTCATGCAGCCTCAGGATATCCGTAAAGGATACGGGAATCGGTGTTAAAAAAGAGGATCTCGACAGGCTCTTTAACGCCTATGAGCGTCTTGATGAAGAAAAGAACAGCGCTATACAGGGAACGGGCCTTGGCCTTGATATTTCCAGGCAGTTTGCCACGCTCATGAACGGAAGACTTTGGTGCGAGAGCGAGTACGGAGAGGGAAGTGAGTTTATACTCACTATCTCCCAGAAGATCATTGAGAGACAGGAGATAGGTGTTTTCCACGAGGAAGAGGACGTATCTTCAAGAGGTCCCTATGTTCCTAAATTCATCGCTCCTGAGGCAGATATCCTTGTGGTCGATGACAATCCCATGAACCTCAATGTCATAAAGGGGCTATTAAAGCCCACCAGAATGTTCATCACCACGGCGGAGAGCGGCGAAGAGTGCCTTGAGAAGCTAAAGACAGGCAGCTTTAACGTTGTTCTTCTCGACCATATGATGCCGGGCATGGATGGCATTGAGACCCTGGGACAGATAAGGAAGAAGTATGGCGACATCCCTGTCTATGCTCTTACCGCAAACGGCACTGCGGGCGAGGAGTTCTACAAGTCCAAGGGCTTCAACGGATATCTCTCAAAGCCTATAGACACTGTTCAGGTGGAGCGCGCCATAATGAGGCACCTGCCCGAGAGCATCATGATGAAACCAAAAGAAAGCCGGGAGGAGATCCAAAGCGACACTCTTCCGGAGAATCTGTCATGGCTGTACGAGACAGAAGGGATATCCGCCGATGAAGGAATAAAGGCATGCGGAGGCGTGGACGCCTACATCGGATCCTTAAAGCTCTTTCTGGATACCCTGGAGGAGAGCGCGGACGTAATAGAAGGAGCGTACAGAGATGGGGACATAAGGCTCTTTACCGTCAAGGTACATGCCCTTAAGAGCTCCGCAAGGATAATAGGAGCAAAAGAATTCTCGCTTCGCTGCCAGAAGATGGAAGATGCCGGAAATGCCGGTGACATGGAATATATAAACAGGAGCGCTGATGAGCTTCTTAAGGATTTCAGGGCATACGGACCAAGGCTCATAAGGCTTGTAAGGGACGAGGAAGAAGCCGGAAAAGACCTGCCCAAGGTGCCGCCTGAGATGCTTTTGGATGCTTACGAAGCCCTTAAAGAACTTGTCCCTGCAATGGAGTATGACGGCGTCGAAATGGTTCTTTCGCAGCTGAAAGAGTATGCGCTTGACGAAAATGACGCTTCTAAGATAAAAGAGCTTGAGAAGAGCCTTCGGGTATATGACTGGGAAGAGATGGAAAATATCCTTGGACTGGGATAAATGAACCTAAATCAACAGGAGAGGCAAAATGTTTGAACTGCTAAGGACACGACAGGTGGATATTATGCTTGCGCTATCGAGCATATGCCTGATGATCGCGTTTTTTACCCTTATCAGCAGAATAATGTTAAGGCGCCGCAAGATCATTCTTGTGACTCTTGAAGTCTGCGCTGCGATATGGCTTGAGGCAGACAGGATTGCCTACCTGTACAGGGGCTATCCCGGAACCGCGGGCTATCTTTCTGTAAGGATAAGCAACTTCTTTGTCTTCCTTATGACAATTTTAGTGCTCATGATGGTCAGCTTCTATCTTGGTGACGTCCTCAGGAATGAAGGAGGCCTTACGTATACTCCTTTTATGCTGAAACTAGCGCACATTCTGGGAGCCGTGGCAATCCTGCTTCTTATCATTTCCCAGTTTACAGGTCTGTATTACACGATCGGCCCGGATAATGAGTACCGGAGAGGACAGTACTATTTTATCAGCTATATTTTTCCTTACTTTATTCTGTTCATTCAGTTTGGCGTCATCATCTATTACAGGAAGAGACTGACCGGCAGGATAGCGTTTTCAATTTTCCTGTTCTCGGCTGTGAGCCTCTTATCATCGATGATACAGTTTTTTGTTTACGGTGTATCACTGGTTGATATGTCTGCGGTTGTAATGGTCATAGGTCTGTATGTCTTTGCCCTTGTCGACATGAATGAGAGGGTGGACCGTGCCAACAGGATAGAGATAGATACCCTTAAAGCCGGGCAGGACAGAATGAAAAAGCTCTTTGAGCAGACTGCGACAGCCCTTGTAACCGCAATTGACTCCAAGGATGCCTATAAACGGGGGCATTCTGCAAGGGTAGCTGAATACGCCAGAGAGATCGCAAGACTTTCGGGTAAGAGTGATAAGGAGTGTGATGAGGTCTATTTTGCAGCTCTTTTGCACGATGTAGGAAAGCTCGGGATCAATGACGCAATCCTCCAGAGAGATACAGAGCTTACGCCCGGAGACTACGAGACACTGAAAAAACATGCGCAGATCGGAGGGGAGATACTAAGCGGTACAGGTGAGTTTCCTTATCTTGTCATGGGCGCCATGTATCACCATGAGAGATATGACGGTATGGGATACCCGGAGGGACTGTCAGGCGAGAACATCCCTGAGGTGGCAAGGATCCTGGCGGTTGCTGACAGCTATGACTCCATGACCTCCAAGAGGCGTTACAGGGAAGCACTGCCTCAGAGCACAGTCAGGGAGGAAATCGTCAAGGGCTCGGGCTCCCAGTTTGATCCTGAGTATGCTGATATCATGGTTGACATGATCGACCATGATACCGAATACATGATGAGGGAAAAAGAGAACCTCATGATCAACGAGGCAGATGAAGATCTGGTCGCAGTGGGCGAGATGCATTTTGGCGAGTATAAAGAGAAGGTTTCAGAGGGAATTCAGCTTGGCGAGTTGAAGACCATTATCAGTTTCGACTGCCAGGCAGAGATGGGATTTGATGAAAAGAAATCAATACCTGCGATAATTCTTTTTGATTCCCACGACGGGTGCGTCCACCGCGATGACAGCAGCATAAGGCTTCTGGGGTATCTTGAGTACGGCGAGATCTGGACCGATGGAAATGTGATAAGCAGCGCTGCGCGCGATATGGTGACAAAGATCACGGAAGGGGACGAAGAGCAGGGCAAAGAGAACGTCTCCCACATGGAGATTGAAGCTGTAAAGTTAAGAGATCATGTCATGATAAAGATAGCCGGGCAAAGAAGAACCATAGAGGTCATAGCAGCGCTTCCCGATGCGATAAGATTCTGCTATATCGCTTTTTCGGGAGAGCACTGTCATATCATGAATGTACACTATACTGAGAGTGATGAGCCTGTCAGTGATGACTATATCCCAAGGATTGTTGAGGAGGTCAGCTTCATAAACCGCCTCGAGGGAGATATTCCCAATGTCCAGATTGAGGGCTACAGGAAGCAGTACTCAGATGCCGTGCCTGTGGTGGACGGCATGAGAGTTTTGTTCAGGACCATGAGCCTTCCCACTGCGAACCTTATTTGGCACTGCGCTTATATCCTTCTGTTTTCGGCAGATAATGGAATTCCCGAGGGGGAAAACTATCTTGAACACGGATGCATCAGACTTGACGGCGAGGATGCAACCAACAACGACCTGGCTGTAAATTCTGTGGAGGTGCACAGGGATGACACCTTCAGGGGCTGGGATGAGTGGAAGAAGGCCAATAAAAGGGGCTATGAATGTGAGGTGGCATTCAGGCGAAGAAGAAACAGGATCACAGTGGAGACAAAGAACTGCGGCATATCCATAAAGTTTGTCACGACTGCAGCCCCAGGGCACGACGATATATACATGGCACTTACGGGAGATCAGTGCGCGCTGACAGACATAAGGACATATTACAGATAATAGTGGTATCATATTATTATGCAAAACATCAGCTGTTTAAAGGGGGATACCGGCGATGAAATACAGTATTGACACATACAGACTTTATTTTGATGAAAAAGTCTTTTCCATAGCAATAAGAGTTAAAGTTACTATGAAGGAAGAGGTCGACGCAGATATCCTGAGGCGCTCTGTGAACACTGCCATAAAGAGATATCCGTATTTTTCCGTAGAAGTAAGGCTTGGAAGAGACGGTGGATATGAGCTTATACCAAACAAAAAAGAGATCGTGGTGATAAGGACCTCGCAGACCCTTCCGGACTTAAGCAGCGCGGAGGTCAACCATCATCTTGTATTTCTGGACTGCGAAGGCAGGGATATATATTTTAATATAAGCCATTCGCTTGGAGGCGGAAGAGGAGTCATTCCTTTCGTGATGACGACCATCTATCAGTATGTGGTGGACAGATTTGGAGTTGTGCCCTATGCGCCGGGGATCAGAAAACCGGACAGCGCTCTGCTTGAGGGTGAGACTACAGAGCCAACACTTGAGATGCTCACGGATGAGGAGCCGATCTACAGGTATAAGAGCAAGAAACCGGTGGTCATGATGCTTGATTATCTTAACGGCATGTACAATCCTTTCAAGCGGGATCCGCACTATTATCTCTTTACCTTTGAGCAGAGCGATGTAATGGCTTTTGCAAAAGAAAACGATGCCAGCGTTGCATCTTTTTTCCTGGCAACCATGGCAAAGGCACTCGACAAGATACTGCCGCCGACCTACAGGGTGATCGGCGGAGAGATTGCCCACAATCCCGCAGCAGACATAGGACTTCCCAATTCTCACTGCGATCTGCTGACTCATGTGCATATAGACTACGACAGGAAGTACTTTAAATATGACATGGAAAGGCTCGGGACACTCACAAGAAGCCAGATCATTCTCCAGGCAGATCCGTCGGTCAGCAACTATGAGCTAAGAAAGCTCTTTACCTATAGGGAACAGATAGACAAGGTGAGGGGACTTAAGGAGAAGAGGGCCTTTAATGCCAAAAATGATCCCACATCGGGAAAAGAGGCGCAGCATGGAACCTTTATAGTCAATTATACGGGCTGGATGGACTGGGGAGAGGTCGCTGACTACGTCGAATCCTACGCCGCTATTGTAGAAGGACATATTCTGTTGGAAGTGACTGCCATGAATGATAAGATATTCGTATCATTTATGCAGATGATCCGGGGAACCAGATATGTGGATGCGCTCGGAGAAGTGATGAAAGAGCTCAGGATCCCGTACAAACTTGAGGGACCATATCCCAAGAATCTGCCAAAGCATAGTCTTCCGCAGTAGTTTAACGAAAAAAACTGATCAGATAGAGGAATGTGCCATGAAATTTTGTCAGATAACCAAAGATAATATAAAAGCATTTGCGCCATTTATACCTTCGACACTTGATAAGATCAGAAATGACAAAAGATGTCTGTCACTTGGCTTTTTTGAGGATGACACGCCTTTCGGAGCAGTCGTGCTGTTTGCGAATAATGCCATTTTGGAGGTGCGCTCTTTTGACCATCTGAATGATATTGAAGACGGAGTGTGCGAAAAGGCTCTGGCCGAATTTGTTACAGATCAGAACTGGAAAAACATCTACAGAATTGAATATGTTGTAGGAGGCACAGAGGAATTTTTGTCTGAGTATGACTTTACAATGCTGGACATTGGCTTTATTCCGATGGAGGGAGATGTGCGCAAATTCAGCGCGCCCCTCTATGACATAGTAAAGGCCCAGGGAGAAAACATAAGTGCTTTTAAGAAGACAAAGGATACAGGGGAATATATTCTCGGAAAAAATCTGACCAGACACCAGATTGATTCGTATAATAATATGTACCCATATAACAGATACTTTCCTGATGAGAAAAACGGCGAACTCTCGGTATTCCTGGTAAAGGATACTGTGCCGTTGGCAGGGATCTTCATGACGGAGACTGATGACAGGAAACTCGAATTTCAGTGGATGGATGCCAGAGGGCAGGCACCGCAGGTGATAATGAAGCTTATCTTCTTCACGCTGGTCAATGCTCTTTCCAAGTATCCCAAGGGGACGGAAGTTATCATCTGTCCTTTCACCGATGAAGTTAAGAGCCTGATCGCCAAATTTGGATTTGATGAGACCAATGAAAATATCAAAACAAGGATCTATTCATATTACCTTTGATCACAGGAGGTTTGTATGAGCATATTTAAAGAAAATTACGACAACAAAGCAAATGAGTTTAAGCAGAGCTTTGCGCGCCCTGAAGAGGCTTTTGGCAAGCAGAGTGTAAAGATGCAGGAGATGAATAATACGTCTCTTAAGGAGCACAGGCAGGAAAGCGTTCTTACTGCAACAGGGCTTGAGTCTGTTATGGCTGAGCAGCTTAAGACGGATGAAATCGCGCAGAATAAAACAGCGATGGAAAACCGTGACTCCTATGCCATGGAGAGAGAAGTACGCAAGAGAGCAGAGAAGAAAACTTCATCGGCGGCGAAGCTTAAGAAAAAACTACAGGAGCTTGGCGAAAGCGGGAAATCCTTCGATGAGGTCATTAAATCCAATTACCTCATTTTCAAGATCAATTCTTTCAACGCAGAAAGCAATCCTTCAATGTCTGAGGAAGATATAGAGAAGATTGAAGCATTAAAGGAGCAGGCTCCGATAGTATACAAAAGGCTTCTTGAACTTGAGAATGTACTGTCTCATATGGATTCGAGACAGGAGCCGGACCTTTATCGTCTCACCATAAGTGAAAAACAGCAGGCCCAGGATGAGTGGGACTATGTACAGGGTATGGCAGATTCTATACACCTTGAGTCGGACACAAATTGAGAAGATTTTAAAAGAGTGAATTTAGGCCGGCTGCGCGTAAGGTATGTATTCTTAGATGAAATCACAGAAACCCGCACTGGCTGCGGGTTTCGTGAGAACATGATTCAGGAGTCAACCAAGCCTTGCGACGAAGTCGCCTTCAAATGGCTTGGTTGACACATTCTTGGATTTTTAATCCAAGAATGTATAATATTGTTATGATAATTTTTTCCCTGATATGCACAATATACGGCAGAAAAATGGAGGCGAGCCTATGCTGATGAAGATTCCCGAGGGGACAGTCATCCTCAAGGAAAACGAAGTAAATATGGATATGTACAAGATCGTACAGGGATGTGTCGAGGTATACAGTAACTATGGCACCAATAGGGAATCAATCCTTGGCATCATGTCAAAGGACGCGTACTTTGGAGAAGTAGGTCTTTTGGCTCAGAAGCCCTCAGTCTATACAGTAGTTGCGTATTCCGATCTGCTGGTACAGCGTATAACCATGAATGATATTGACGAATATATACTTCATAATCATCATGACGTTCTCGCAATCATGCAGCACATGGCAGAATCTCTTTACAACACGAAGTATTCCATGGATATGGTTCTGGATGATCTTGACAATAATAACAACAGCGTGGCAAAGGAATACCGCGCTTTTGTCACCAAGCAGTTTGCCAAGTATAACGTCAACAGCCATTTCCCTGTCAGCAAACTGCCGCCCATACGGATATGACTGATCATTACTGCTTTCAAGAAGAAACAGATAGTGTAAAAATTGCAGGAAGGCTTAGTCCTTCTTGCTTTTTTTCAGTCTTCTCAATATGAGATCCCAGGCGATCCCTCCGCTTATATTTGCAAGCTCTTCGTCTGCGACAGCTGCCTGTTCAGCGGTATTCTCCTTATTGAGTTCAGTATTTACATTCTGATTTGTAAGATCTTTTTTACCGGTTTCAGACTTTTTCATATTTATATCTCCTCGGATTCTTTTGCTTTGTTATAAATAAGCAGTGATCAAAGAGGCTTTCCAAAGAACAGATCGTCCTCATTGTCATCCTGACACTATTATATACGAATGACTCCGGGTAATGGCAAAAAAAAGAGCCAACACCTGCTGCTGGTTTCTGAAATATTATCTAGGAAGGGGCTGTCGCTCAGATGCTCAATCATCTAAAGCGACAGCCCCATGCATTCAGATCAGATGGAATTTCAGATCGATTCCTTGAACATATTTGCGGAATACTCTGTAAAGTTATCCTCGATCCACTTTGTGAATTCCTCTGCAGTTATAACTTTGTCCGCGAAAATATCAACAGTAATATCGTCATTTACATCTACTACTCTCTTATAAAGAGTTACTATCAGATCATTCAGATATACCTGTGTGCCGGTGCTTGGAAGCTGATCCAGTTCGATCAGTGTATCAGTGATCTCTTTTGTGATGTGATGCTCATGCTTGATGGCTTCAAGCAGCTCTTTTTCGTTATTTACCATACAGTCTCACCTCCTGGGATGTACATTTGTTTTTCCCTATCCCCTATTTAATTATTATAAACCATATTTCGTTGTTTACAACGGGCAAGCCTGGAGCCGACGGCACAACCGTTACTGTTCACTCGCATACAGCTCGCTCCAGTAACGTATTCGCGCATTCATTAAAGTTCGACTTCGTCGAAGGAATGCGCTCACCACTGAATCATTTTCTCACGAAATGCGCAGCAGAGTGCGCATTTCTGTCTGAACAGTAACGCACAACCCACTATACATTTTTCGCTAATTTGGTAAAATAGGTTTTGTAAATTTACAAGTATAAATAAGGGGGACCGGATATGGCCAGACAAAGCAGTGTTAAAAGAGCAATTGAAGCCACAGGAAGTTTCGCCACAGCACAAAAGAACATCGTGGTTCAGTACCAGGACAGGGACAGAAAGACAGATGAGATCCTTGCGCAGATAAAAGCAGATGTTCTGTCTAAAGGATTTTCCGAAGCTGATTTTGCAAGAATAGATGTATATATCAAGCCTGAAGAGAAGAAAGTATTCTATGTTGTAAACGATAAGATAAGCGGAAGCATAGATTTCTAAGGAGGAGATAATATGTCAACAGTATTTGTAGTAGCCAACCAGAAAGGCGGAATCGGCAAGAGCACTACTGCCACCAACCTCGCCGGGATTCTTGGAAGGAAGGCTAAGACTCTTTTGATAGATGCTGACCCGCAGGGAAACAGCACAAGCACCTATGAAGCTAAGATTGAGGACGTTGCAACTTTGTACGATGTCATTATTGACTCTGATAAGCTCCCTATATCAGAAGCAATTCAGCACACTGACAATGGCGATATAGTTGCATCCGACCCGCTGCTCGTAAAGGCAGAGAAGATGCTCGATGGCGATCTCGAAGGTTTTTACAGACTAAAGGATGCGCTCGACGGACTCGAAGGCTATGAGTATGTGGTAATAGACACAGCGCCATCACTCAATATCATCCTATACAACTGCCTCATCGCTGCAGATAAGGTGATCATCCCTGTCACTGCTGATTCATACGCAATGCAGGGCATCCAGCAGCTCTATGATACCATCATGTCAGTAAAGCGCAGACAGAACAGGGATCTTACAATAGCCGGTCTGCTTCTTGTGAGATACTCGGGAAGATCCAATCTCGAGCGCGAGATCAGGGACAGTATTGAGACTACTGCCAGGCAGATGAATACCAGGCTCTTTAATACCGTGATACGCGAGTGCGTTAAGACCAAGGAGGCTCAGGAGGCCAAAAAGCTGCTTATCGACTACGCGCCAAAGTGCAACACATGCCTGGATTATATGGATTTCGCGAAAGAACTGCTTAAGAAATCGAAATAATGCGTCAATGAGTCAATGGGGACGTTACAGTTTGAGTCAATGGGGACGTTACAGTTTGACTCGCTTTTTCAAAGTGAGTCAAACTGTAACGTCCCCATTGACTCAAACTGTAACGTCCCCATCGACTCATTAACACTTAACTATCTTATGACATCTTTGATACGTGCTCGAACTCGTCACATATCTCCTTCTCAGGTTCTTTAGTCAGAAGACTTACCACAACTATTGCAATAATAGCCACGAGGAATGCGGGAGCCAGCTCATAGAGGTTCCACACACCTCCCATAGGTCTTACAAGATACTTCCAGATAAATACCATAGCACCGCCGCATATCATTCCTGCGATTGCGCCGTATTTATTGGTGCGCTTCCAATAGAGCGAGAGGATCATGACGGGGCCGAATACCGCGCCAAATCCTGCCCAGGCAAAAGATACTATTCCAAATACCGAGCTGTTCGGATTCCATGCAATGACGATTCCAAAAACAGCGACAGCTATCAGGGTTGCCCTTGCCGCGATCATCGCGCCTGTTTCTGACAATTTGATGCCGAGGGTCTCCTGTACGATGTTTTCTGATACGGATGATGATGCCGCTATCAGCTGTGAATCAGCGGTTGACATGGTAGATGCGAGGATTCCGGCAATAACAAGTCCTGCTATAAGTGCAAGGAAGAATCCGTTTTTACTTATCTGATCCGCAAGCACTACGATCAGAGTCTCTGCCTTGGAAGAACTTGTCAGGTTGTTTGGATCAATCAGGCTTTCAAGGGCACCTGTCTGTGTCATTGCGCGTCCGACAACTCCGAGGAACACAGCGATTCCAAGTGAGAATACAACCCATATCGACGCAATACGCCTTGAAAGAGTAAGCTCACCGGCCTTTCTTACAGCCATGAATCTAAGAAGGATGTGGGGCATTCCAAAGTATCCAAGTCCCCAGCAGAACATCGTGATCTTGTTAAAAATGCCATAGGGATCCGCCGCATTGGTCGCATTGTTATAAGTGGCACTCAGGTTGAGGTATCCCGGAAGAGCATTTGCGTTTTCAATCACACTGCCAAGTCCGCCGGCATTTACAATTCCGTAGCCGAGCACGAAGAAAAGCGCAAACGTCATAACGATAGACTGGATAAAGTCGGTCTTGGATGCAGCAAGGAAGCCTCCCGTCGTGGTATAACCGACGATGATGACCGCAGATACGATCATTGCGAGCTGATAATTTACACCAAAGAGTGAGGAAAAGAGCTTGCCGCAGGCAGAGAAGCCTGAAGCCGTGTACGGGATAAAGAATATCAGGATGAACAGCGCTCCGATGCAGAGAATGATATTACTGTTATCCCTGAATCTCTTTTTGAAGTAGTCCGGAATAGTAATCGCGTCAAGCTTCTCTGTGTAATTCCTAAGTCTCTTTGCAGTAAAGAGCCAGTTGAGATATGTTCCGACAATCAGACCCACAGCGGTCCAGCCGGCATCAGCTATGCCTGAAAAGTAGGCAAGGCCCGGCACTCCCATCAGCAGATAGGAGCTCATGTCCGAAGCCTCCGCGCTCATGGCTGTCACAAAGGGTCCGAGTTTCCTTCCACCCAGATAAAAGTCTTTTACGTCATTAGTGTTCCTTGAGCTGACAAAACCGACCATAAGCATCATGGCCAGGTAGACAAGGATTGAGATGATGATACCTAGTTGTGCAGTTGTCATATTAGTTTCCCCTTTTCTAACTTTTATTCATCGATTTAACACATTAAAACTATTATACACTAAAGTCATAAAATTTTAACAAAAAAAAGAATGCCATTTGCGGCATTCTTTCGCCGGACGCGGTTGCATTCATGCAACATATGCATTTTTGAATCAAAGATTCAAAAATGCCGCAAACAAGCCATCCTAAAGCGACTGCGTCGCAGGGCTTGTTTGCCTCTCGAAAAAAGGACCACGGTTTCCGTGGTCCTCATGTTATATACATTTATACCAGTTTTACCTGGAACTGTGACATAAGGTTATGCAGCTGGTTA
>CAMNEA010000001.1 GCA_946536145.1 uncultured Butyrivibrio sp. | reverse complement strand
AGAAGTCTATCAGTTTGGAAGAGCTATTACTATACGCCGTTTATTTACCGCTTACGAACTATGATGATGGTTTCAATAATGGTTCAACAATGACCAAAAAAGAAGATATCAAAAGCCTTGCAGAGTATTTTGTAGAACAGACTTCTTCCATGACCTATGATGACGCAGTGAAAATGGCTGAAGGGATTCTCAACAATTAGAATGTGTGCCCGCCGGGTACACTAAAAAGACTCCGGTCTTAAGCTGACCGGAGTCTCTGTGAGTTATCCTTTGGCAATGTAAAATAAAGTGTGTAAGGTGAAAACCATCAACTTACGCACTTTATTTTACATTGCCCCACCTCCGTAAGCTTCTGGAAGACAACGGAACACAGCCTTGATCTTAACATCCCCTCCGTTTACATGTTCAATTCTGTGCTATTTCTCATCTCCAAATTAGCATCTTAAGAATTCTAAAGAAAATCTTAAGAAAATCTCAAGAAATTCCAACGGTAAATCTTAAGATTTTGATGGTATCATATCAATTGTGTCTCGAAAGCTTCTTCCCTCGAACCACATTCAATCACAGCTCATAGGCTGTCATGGCGACATCCCGCCAGCCATCCCAAACCACTTGCGCAAGAGATTTGGAAAAACATCTATCGAAAGGATTTATAATGAGTCACTCCAACATAAGTAACACGGTAACAACCACCAACTATCTGAATGCCACTGGTCCAATAGACGTTGGCATGACAAATGACTACATGTTCAGAATTGTATTTCAGCAAAACAAATATGCTCTAAAAGGATTAATATCATCGGTTCTCCACCTTGACCCGGAATCGATAATTGACCTCATAATCTCTAACGAAGTCAAACCCGGTCAAAGCATTACTGACAAAGAGTTTCGTATGGATATCCTTGTGATAATGAACGATTCCACTACCATAAATATAGAAATGCAACTTCGTGATCAAGGCAACTGGCAATATCGTTCGCTGGCTTATCTATGTCGTGAATTTGACAACCTGGATCATGGCGATGACTATGATAACGTATGTCCCACATACCAGATTGGGTTCCTTGGTTTCACTCTCTTTGACGATCACCCAGAGTTCTGTGCAAAATATCAAATGCGCAATGCCAAGGACAACTACCTGTATACTGACAGGTTCAACTTGATTGTGATACAATTGAATCAAGAAGAATTGGCAACAGACGAAGACATTACATATGGTATCGACAAATGGGTCCGTCTTTTTAAAGCAAAAACATGGGAGGATCTTAAAATGGTAGCACAGAACAACACCTATATGACCTCTACTATCGAATCGATGTATCTCTCAAATAAGGATAAAAACGTCCTCAAGGTTGCTCGCGAGCGCGAGGAGTTTCTTCGTAGCCAGGCTTATAAAGACAGAAAGATTAAAACTCTTACATCTGAGAACGAGTCTCTTGCATCTGAAAACGAGTCTCTTGCATCTGAAAACGCCCGCCTCCGAAAGCTTCTGGAAGACAACGGAATACAGCCTTGATCTTAACATCCCCTCCTGGTGCATGAATGCGACAGGAGGGATTCTTATGTCAAAGATCTTCCAGAATACCTCTTACACCGATAGGTGTCTGGCTCTCCAATATAGGTTCTATAGCATTTATTATCTTCTCCCAGCATCAGACCGTGGTAAAAACCTTCCGTAGATGCATCATGGTCGCTGATAGATTCCCTATAGGTAGTGTTGCAATTGTATTTTACTTCCCACTTGACATTCTCCGATATCATCCATCTTATGCCGTTCTTATATGCTCCAACTACCAGCCCTATACACCAAAAGTGGGAAGTAAATAACAATTTTCACTTCCCACTTCCCACTTACCAGAAGATGGGCAACACATAAATCACGTTATGTTACACATTATCTTAATATATTCCTCTTTCTTATCTCGCATAATCTCCAGCCCTTCTGACAACTTAGCCAATGGAAAATCATGAGTTATAAGATCAGAGGGTCTGAAATCCATGTTCCAATCAGTCAGACAATCGATAACATATCGCCAGTCGTCCCCTGCCCCATCAATCCCGTTAAATCTTGAATTCCAGGTACCATAAATAGTCAACTGGTTACGCAGGATCTTCCAGTACGTGTTTCTGGTAACAGCCATATCAGATGCCGGATTTCCCACCAACATTATTTTGCCATACGGCCCCGTACAATTGATTGCCTGCGCATAATTCTCGGAGCGCCCGATGCACTCGAAGTAAAAATCTGCATTACTCCCATCAGTCTTCTCGCTTATATATCTCCCTTCATCCGTGGTCCTTATATCACAGAAATCCTCAGCGGGTACCAGCATAGCACGGGCTTTATCTAACTGCACATCTTTGTTTCCTATGCAAAAAACATTCCGATATCCCGCATTTTTCAGGAAAAGAGTCACCAGCAGCCCAATAGTTCCAAGTCCACATACAACAATGTTCTGAGAATCGCTCTTTTGTTTTAAAACAGTTTCATCGACATCTTCCCCAATAAGTCCCATCTGCCTGATTGCATGCACCGCTACTGCCATAGGCTCAAGCATGGCAGCCTCTTCATCCGTCACACTATCGGGAATTGATAAGAGATTCCATACCGGAACCTTCACATACTCAGCAAATCCGCCATCGGAGCGGGATCCCAAATAATCATAATTGGTACACATCTCATAATGCCCATTGCTGCACTGTATGCAGTTATGACAGGGAATCAGCGGGAAGATTCCCACTCTTTTCCCCACAAGCTCCGGTCTCCTAGCGCAAGCCTCCACTACTCCAGTCATCTCGTGCCCCGGTATGAGCGGCATATTGTGAGCCCCGGTCTTATAAATCCTGGGAATGTCCGATCCACATATTCCGCATCTTGTAATTCTTACAAGTGCTTCATCGCATCCCGGAACAGGCTTTTCCACTTCAGTATATTCAATTTCTCCGATGCCCTTAAGAATTTGTGCCCGCATGTTTTAACCCCATTTTCAGTGAAACATTCACCCCAGTAATTCCCTTGCACGCTCCAGATCTTCATTGGTTGTGACCTTGAAATTTCTCTGGTTACCAGGAATCAGAGCAACATCCATTCCAGCCATGATGGCTGGTTCTGTAGATCCCTTTATCATCAATATCTTATCCGGCAAAAGAGCTTCATTCGCTTCAATATATTTATCAAACCTGAACGCCTCTGGCGCCTGACCGGCATAGATGCAATTGCGGTTCAGAAGTTCCTCTACCTTCTTCCCGCTTCGGCTAAAGTATACGGTATCTTTCATTTGAAGTACCGGCATTGCCCCTTCATAAATGTCAAGAGAATTTAGACACTCGTCAATATCCCGGACCGTCACAAAAGGTCTTGCGGCATCATGAATTATCACCCCATTTACAGAGTGATCAACAATATTTCTAATATCACAAAGTGCGTTGTAGATTGACAACTGCCTGTTTTCTCCCGGATCTGAAAAGCCGATAAATTTCTTTACAAGCGCAGATTCCGGATCTTCAAACAATTCCTTCTCAATCTTGTCCCGCCAGTTTTCATTCGCCACAATCTGAATTTTATCCACCAGATCACTCTCGCCAAAGGGCCTTAGCGCATACATTATCATCATCTGCCCGGACAGCTCTATGAACTGTTTGGGAATCTCTGAGTCTATTCTGCTGCCGGTTCCTCCTGCGAGGATTATTGCAATATTCAATAGGCGCCTCCTTAAGACCTGTTCAAATATTTAGCCATGTTCATTATATCAAAAGCATTACTAATATTAGTGGCAGATAACATGTCCAAATTTGTGAACAATCCTATTTACAACAGAACTCCCAACATAAGTGTTCATACCTTACATCGGGAGTTTTTTCAAATATTTAACTATGTTACAGCCGAATCACTTCGTAGCTGCCGGTTCCTTGGCGAAGCGATCGTAATACTCTGTAGCTTTCTTCAACGAAAGACCATAGACCTCCTGAAGTCTCTTTATCGTTTCTTTCTTTGGAATATTGTAATAAAGTTTATCTTCAATATATATCTTGATTCCTTTTTCTTCGGCTGCTATAAAATCATCTTTTAAAAGCTCTTTTAACACGTCGCCCATAGTCTTTTCACCTCCTATTATCTTAAACACTTCCTTGTTAACCATAGCGCCAACCCGCAAAACCGCTTTGACATTAAGCCTATAGCCCTGCTCAGAATTTTGAGCAGTTTCCCGCATGAAGGCTTTCACCTTCCATAAAACATCAATGTTCAAGGCATCATTTGAGTTCTTATACTCAATTATGTTGTATTTACGAAAATTCCTTCCAACTGCATTATCGATATGCACATCTGTAGTCTTCTTGATCAGCACAAAATCAATTTTCAGTGAACGCTTCGACAAAATATGCTCTCGATCAATCTGTATCTTGTCGCGATATTTCCAAAAGCCGATTCCCAGAAGGCCATCGAATCCGGAATGCCAATCAATCGATTCATTTTTAGTTTCTTTATGCACTTTTTTCCACCTCCATTATATTTGTTGCAACCCTTGCTCGCAAGTTTCCGTATAACAGAGGTAATTGATCATAAAGAGAAAAATGGCCATGCTATGGCGAAATAAGAAGTAAAACATTATGTATATTATCTTAAAACATTATAAATCAATGTGGGGATTCTGAGCGAATATGCTCTAGACACCTCTAAATACTAGAAACAATGCTTAAGAATAATAACACTATACGTCTCTCATGTAAAGTATGAAGTTGTCAACGTGCTGTGAACTCCTTAATATTTCTATTTTACTTTTATCGCACAGACTACCACTCTCTCCGATACACATCATCATATTTCTCTCAGGGTATTCGTGTCGGATAGTATCATTCGGAAATACTCAATTGTTGCCCTCAGTCCCTCTTCGAGATCTGTCACAGGCTCCCACCCAAGTTCCTTCTTAGCAAGTTCAATGATAGGTTGTCTCTGCCTGGGATCATCCTGTGGTAAAGGCTTATAAATAATCTTTGATTTACTACCGGTAAGCTCTATTACCTTCTGGGCCAGTTCCTTCATGGTAAACTCTGCAGGATTTCCCAGATTAACAGGGCCGGTGAAGCCATCCCTGCTATTCATCATCCTGACCATTCCGTCAACAAGATCCGTAACAAAGCAGAAACTTCTGGTCTGATTACCATCACCATATATAGTCAGATTTTCACCTTTTAACGCCTGCACGATAAAATTGGAAACAACTCTTCCGTCGTTTGTACTCATATTGCTTCCATATGTATTGAATATCCTTACAACCTTTATATCAACATCATATTGTCTGTGATAATCAAAAAACAGAGTCTCTGCAACACGTTTTCCTTCATCATAACAAGACCTTATACCTATTGGATTAACATTTCCCCAATAGCTTTCCGGCTGAGGATGAACTGAGGGGTCTCCGTAAACCTCGCTGGTAGATGCCTGAAGAATCCTGGCTTTTATATTCTTTGCCAGCTCAAGACCATTTATTGCTCCCATGACAGAAGTATTGATGGTCTTAACGGGATCAAACTGATATTTGACCGGACTTGCAGGACATGCAAGATTATATATCTGATCGACCTCAACCAGAAATTCTCTAGTCACATCATGCCTTATGAAGTCAAACCTGTGATTGTCAAGAAGCTCCTCAATATTCTTTTTGGTTCCGGTAAAGAGATTATCGAGGCATACCACCTCTTCGCCATCATCTATAAGTCTTTTACATAAATGGGAACCAATAAAACCAGCGCCGCCGGTAACAAGAATTCTTTTTGACATTTTTCCCCCTTATACAAATATCCTCTTCTCCACATGATAAATGCGAAGCTTGTCCTGATTAGTCATGAAATATATATTTGTCAGAACTTCAGCAATATATGAAAGTGCCCTTGTTTCCTTAATCTCCGGATATCTGTCAGAAAGGGTTTCAATATATTCCGTTATCTCAAAGAACCACTTGCAATATGCATCAAATGCATCGTTTCTGGCGCACACCATGTTGTAGGTATATTGATACTTCCCCATCAGGATTTTATAATAATCGTCATATTCATCAGGGTGTACCGCTTTTAACCCCTCCAGCAAAGCGTTCTTTACGTCCTCACTTATAAATCTCCTGAACTGGTACATTTCATTTGGATAACAGATATATGGAAGCGGCAAAAGAACATCAATATCATCACCAATAAGTTCTGGTCGCACAAGTAAATGCCTTCTGTAATGCTCAATCCCCTTCCATCCATGCTTCTTATTCTTCCAAATCCAATAGCTGGCAGTCATCTCGCAGTACTGCTTGTTCTTCTCAGAAATATTGACACCTTCATTATCCAATATCTCTGCAATTCTCTTATCAGAAAGAGCGGCTCCCGCCTGAATTGGATGTTCATAGGAGCGAAGCGGCGGTCTGGATGAAAGGACATTATCCCTGTGATTTCCCACCTCATACATATGAAGATCCAGTACCTTTGCAGTCGCCTCAGCTATCTTTCCTACTATATCAGCACGAATCTCTGGTGTAATTATTTCATCATTACTATCATCAGCATTCGTAGAACTATTCTTATTACTTAACATCTTCACAGTGTTCCCTCGCAGCTTTTCCAACGTAGGGAACTTTCCAATACTGTCGTAATACTCCGACATCAACAGATGCTCCTCATGCTGCCCTAGGGCAAATATATTCGTGTATCCCTTTTCCTGCAGCATTGGAAGCACTTCCTTCTGCACCAGCTCAGTCACAGCAACCACGACAAATATATCCTTTGGGCAATCCTCTATTGCCTTAACCGGTATTCCCTCAATCTCAGAAAGATTCCCATTAAGCCCTTCCCTTAGTTTTCCATCCGCATTTCCAACCACAAAGCATTCTGGTTTTCTTCCTGTAAGTCCCTTAATAGCAGTATATGCCCCATAAGCAATTACCTGCGCGCCATAGATAACAAATCTGTCGTGTTTTTTAAGTTCCTGAATCAGCATTAGTACCATCCCCTATCTCAGTTCTGTACAAACAGTAAATCCCAATTAGTTCAAGACAAAATACCGGCAATTATATTTCATAAGGCATAATAATCTTGTCTCTGGGAACTCCAAGTCCTGTAGCCTCTTCAAATATTTCATCAAACCTTGAATAGTGTGCAACTAGCAGATAATCAAATTCATCTACATGATCCTTAAGATACTTAGGAGCATGGACTCTTGCTCCGTAAAAATCCGTATTTTGTTTCTCTTCGTCCTTATCTACGGCCAGTTCCAATATTCCACCGGAGTTCTTCACAGTGTCCGCAAGGAAACTTCCCGACAGCCCCATGCCCCAGATGGCATATCTTTTTCCCGGCTTAATAGAATCCCTGTGCCATTCAAGCACTTTATCAGTATCGGCAACGTTGATTACTTTCTCTGAAATCCACTTACTGACAATCCCATCAAAACTCTTTAGTTCTGAAATCCTGTCAAATCCCAGTTTCTTGATGGATATAGCATTCTTATTAAACAGGAAGTATCCGCTTCCTATATGCATAGTTCCGGGGTTGATGACACAGCTTTGCATCATGGTCTTCACTTCAGCTTCCTTCGACCTGTCATCTGTGAACAGAATCCAGCCGCCAGCACTCTTCAGCGCCTTATTCAGTTCTTCGCCGAAATTGTCACCATCTTCTATAAATATTGTCATAAACTCATCCGTGTACAAAAGAGATTTCTCGGCATTAAACCGGTCTTCGTAGTGCTCGACATACTTTTGGGTAGCAAAAAACCTCTTTCCATCAGCCTTATCAGCATCAGCAATCACACCATCCTTAACATCTACAAGATGCGTTCGTCCTGCCTTAAGCCTGGGGCTCCCTATTTCTTCAAGCTTTTTATACATGGTTGGCGAAACGTCATCAATCTCGTCGCTTGAAGGCCTCATGAAAGTCTTAAGCGGGAATCCGCAAAACTCACACCACCTCTTCTGATCACCGAATTCTTCAGGCTTTCTCTTCCACCATCCAGGCTCGATGGGCCAACCACCCGGGCCATCGAACAACATATCCATAGCTGCTGCCACTTCACAAAAGAATGCCCCCTTGGGAGTAATGGTTGCCGACCAGGCATTCTGAAGCCAACAGTTATCACGCATCGGAATCCACTCTTCATCAGAAATACCAAGGTCTTTTCTTGCAAAAAGCCCCGGCTGATGGAACGAAGGATTAATATGGTCATTAAGAAACTGTACCTGGAAAGTGTCCTGAATCTGTTCATGGTACTTGTGATAAGTACCGCTCATATTAGAATATATACCTATTCCGGCTCTCTCAAAGGTCCTCTTACCATCAGGCTTAATGGCTATTCTATGACTTTCAAATTCCTGATGAAGAAGCTCCTGTATAAACTGTCTCTGAGGATAAAACAATCTCTTCTGCCGCTCCTGCCGTGGGTACCTAGTCTGCAAATATTCCATAAACCTCTCAAACTCCGGATGAAGCGTGGGTTCTCCGCCAATAAGTGCAACAAGCCCCGGGAAACCTTCCATGGAGTCCACTGCCCTTTTGAAAGTCTCAAAGTCCATGAAGAAAGGCTTCCTGTGATTTCCACAAAAACGTGTACAGTTTGAGCATCTCTCAGTACAAGCGTTGGTTATGTCTATCAGTACTATCTGCATATCTTGTGGTGAACGCATGTCTGCCTCCTACAATCAAAAAATACATAGATAATATTACATTTAAGTTCAGCTTACATTTTGGGCTGATACATTTTTACAATTCCAATATAAGTGTATACCCATTCCTATTAAGACTCTCCCTAATCGCAGCTTTATGCTTTGGAATGGTCGCAATCAAAACAGGCTCATCTCTTTTAACATTATCATCATCCACCAGATATATCGGCACCTTCTCTATCTCTTCCCATCCAAACTCATTAGACGATACAATGAATCCTTTTATCTGAGTATCTGGATACTGCCTCATCATGTGCTCCAACACCATATGCCCAACTATTCCGGCACCGTATATGTATATTCCATCCCTCGCCCACATTTCAGACGCTCCCATAGCAACCTTCTCCAAGCGTTCATCGACCTCTCTCATATAAACCTCGTCATCCTTATTATCCATCCACCCCCCCAGGAAAAGATGCTCTGCATGGGTATTCACAGTATCATTTCTTCGGCCGGTCCACGGATTTCTTGGACAAAAAAAATCCTCCGAAAACACAGTTATATTATCAAGTTGCTGAACTCTATTCTCAGCCTTAAGACCATGCCTTACAAGTATATGCGTGGCAGGAATTGTATTGGGTGTCAGGTCAAGGGTTCCATCCCCACGCAAAAAACTCCTACCATCATAATAATCCAAAAGTTCTTTAAACAGAGGATTTCCCGCTCGACTAGCGAATATCCACGCCGCAATCCTTCCACCACTTTCAAAGGCTGTAAACGCATCTTTATCAAGGAGATCATCAAACGACCTTGTCACAATAATGTCACTGTCAAGATATATGCCTCCCTCAGTATATAGTGCCCAAATCCGTATATAGTCACTAGCAAATGCCCACTTTCTATTATCAACAGCTTGCCTGACATAAGGCACACTATCCACATCAAAGCTATTCATATCCCACAGCTTAAAATCGTAGTCCGGCATATGTTCATGCCATGAATCTATGCACTTTTGAATCTGCGCAGGGTATGGTTCCCCACTCAGCCAGCAGTAATGAATTTTCTTGGGAATCAACACTTTGTTACTCCTTAATCATATAAAAAAACCTGACATAAAGCTTCATGCTCTACACCAGGTTCCTGTCATTTTATCATCCCTTAATTCTATGCTTTCTCTCAAGCGCCGCCTGTTTATATACCTCGTACATTTCAGGAGTCATCTCGGGTGAATCTTCGTCATATACTATCGGCATCTTTGTCGCTTCCTTGATTTCTCTCTTTTGTTCTTCAGTCAGCTCAGCATCCTGTGAAATATTATAATATACTATCATAATACAATCTCCTTTCCACAGTCGTTGCTACTCGGGCAGAAATAATCCGTATACTATCTCTACGTTCAGTATATACCACAAACAACACATCTTCAGCAAGGCCTATCGTATTATATCTTTCTTCTAAATCATGCCATCTGTCATATATTTCAAGCCTATTGTCATCCTCAAAAATCCTTGCCTCTATCCTAAAGGACAAACCATGTTTGCGTATGTTTTCATTCTCTTTTTCAGAATCCCAGCAAAACTTAATCCCACTTATTCTTTCTTGTTTATCCTTAACATAGTCTTCTAACCTTATTACTTCCGCTTTAGTTTCTTTATCTTTCATGTTCTCCTTTCCATGCACTATACGTATGGAAAGAGAATACCTTCAGAAGCTTGTAAAAAAACAAAAGATCTATACTTTCAAATTCAAAAACTCCAAAATCAATCCTGGAAAAAGCGAACGAAATGTTCTGATGACTATCCATGACACATAAATGCAATGTTTATTTTGTCGCCAAGCGACCGAGGTTAGGATAGCACATCTTATTTTAGGTGTAAAGAGCTTTATGCGATTTTCAAGGTTCTCAAATAGTTGCTAATTTATTCACATTTCCATAACAGTCAGTAAGTAAACGGTATAAATAACAGCTACACATAGCTCAATACCGGTGCTTCCCATAGTATCTTTCTTTCATCAACACCTAATGCTACCAATTCATCCTTTATTTGCTCATAGTTCTGCTTTCCTTCAATGGCTATCAGTACATAATCATAAGAAGCCCTCAAAATATCTTCCGGGCTTTCAACAGGATACCCTTGTTCCTGTAGTGACAAATAATTCTTATCTGCCCATAGCGCCAAGTTAGCATAGCCAGCAGTCTTAAGCGAGTTATAGTAGCACTTGCCTATCACCCCGGCGCCATACAATACTATCCTCCATTCCTTATCAATCATACTGAACGGAAACTGATACCCCATATCCAGGTCATACATCGCTTTCATGGCCTGCATCAAAAACATAAATAAAATCTTATGAACCCCTGCCTTTTGCTGTTCCCAGATTCCAGTCTCTTTGAATTCACGCTCAAAATAACTTTTCAACAGTTGCAATCGTTCAAAAGTACCAGTATTATAAGATGTCGCCATAGACCCCGGATGAATCCTATAGTGGTAATAGCATCCCTCCATAACAGCTACACTATTGCATCTTGGAATCATGCCATAAACCATTGCACCATCCTCGCCATAGGTTATTCTGTCATCTATTTGATCCAATACGGATAAAAGAAGCTCTCGGTTATAGATTTTCCCCCAGGCCGAGCCTTCTATTCCCCATTCACCCGAATCATCTCCTATTATCATCCTGGGAATAATATCTGAAATCGCATTTCCTTGATATACTCCAGGAGCTATGACTCCACTTCTTTGAAAGTAGAGACTGCCTTTTTCATGAAAGCTTCTGGCAACTACAATATCCGGGTTGCCGCACTCTTCAGCCTTTGTCAGCATCTCTTCAAACATGTCTTTCTCAATCCAGTCATCACTGTCTACAAAGCTGACCCAATGAGATGCAGCCGTCCTTACTCCTTCCCTTCTTGCAGAAACCAGCCCTCCGTTTTCTCTGTGAATAACTTTAATCCTGCTATCTTCGCCTGCATATTCATCGCATATTAGCTCAGAACCATCATTGGAACCATCATCTACCAATATGATTTCCATATTATGGTGCGTCTGCCCTATTATGCTTTCTATGCACTGCGTAAGATACTCTTTTGTGTTGTAAACAGGTACAACAATTGATATAGCAGCCTCTTTATTCATCATAACATCCTCTAAATCGAGATTTTCTACGCATTTTTACTGTCTTCGATAATGTTTTGATAATAATCATAATAATTCGAATAAGCCTCTGATGGTGTCAGCTTGCTTATCTTTTGCCTGATTCGCTCGTATACTGCTATTCTTTCTTTGTCAGATAGATCCATAATCCGATTTATAGCATCAAAAAATGACTTTGCATTATCTCGTTCACACAAAAAGCCATCTATTCCATCATCAATGATTTCCTCATAGCTTGCATCTTTAGTAGCAACTACTATCTTTCCTAAAGCCATGGCTTCCAGACATGCATTTGAAAGATTTTCAATTCTGCCCGGTAATACACATAACTCTGCCTTACTAATAACCGGAAATAACTGTTCTCTGATCAGACTTCCTAATGCTACAACACGGTCAGAATATTCTTTAGCACTTTCCTTAACAAATTCGGCCCCCCATTGTTCCTTCCCGTCATATTCCACCATAATATCCCGTCCAGCGAGAACAAATACATAGTCCTTGTATTTGCTAAGAAGATCATAAACAAGATTTATCAGAACTCCTAATCCCTTAAGGAAATTAATGGTTCCAAAATATAAAAAATATTTCTTTGATCCCATTTTTGTTTCCAAAACACTGAAATCCCACCTGCTCCTATCCATTATGCAAACAGGGCTTTGTATAACTTTACAGTATATCCCAAATTCGTCCATGCATGTTCTTTCCATTACATGACTGGGACACAATACATTTTTAGCCCTGTGTAAATGATGTGTCTCCACAATATCCCTTATTTCTTCCTGATGATTATACAAAACACTCCCATCTATAGTATTTGCATTGCCAAGAACAATATTGTATAATCCGGAAATTCTGACAACATATGGTATATTATTTACAAATCTAAAAAGTGCCCCATGATTGCAGAAATGAACAATATCTACTCCCCCGGATCTCTTAAGTTCTTCCAACCTATCCCGCACGATACGTGCCTTCAGTACATCTATAGTATTAGCCCTTAATTTGTTATGATCAAATTTAAACTCTTCACCATACAAAGAAGTCAGATAATCCACCTCAAACCAATCTTCTTTTCTTATGTAAAGGTTTTCTAAAACAACTCCTTCATCTGTATCGTGTTCTTCCGCCTTTGTTGTGACCAGCAATACTCTTACTTTGTTTCCATGGGCAGCAAACATTCCTGCCATATTTCGTGTAAATGTAGCAAGACCTCCCGCTGACTGTTTATTTGATGTGTATTCCGTTGTTACAAAGACAATGTTCATAATCTATTCTCTTCCGGCAAAACCGAGAAAATGCCATCCATATATTCAGACTGATTTTTGTATATCTCTGTTATTGGTTCCTGCTTTAAAATAAATTTCCATATAGTCAATAGTTTCTCTGTGTATAATCTCCAAGTATAGGCTTCAACTGAATCCACAATTTTCCGGCGCTTATTCTGCAGATCAATAAAGGCCTCGTGAAATTCTGAAATTGTTCTGCATGGATAATCAATCCCCCGTCCCATGTCCAGATGATAGCCCTGCGGCGTCACAATAGTCCCTGCACCAGCATATAAGGCATCCAGATATCCCATGGTACCTTCGTCAAAGCCCATATAAAGAAAATAGTCGATTGAAGACATTAACCTTGTATAAATCTCAATATCAAAATCATCATGCAGTTCAACCTCAAAACCTTTCCTTCTCATTTCCTCTACAATTGCATTCCATCCTGCTCCCATTATTTTAAATTTAAAGTATTCTGGACTCACTCCATCAATAACATCCAACAATGCCGTAGCTCGTTTTCTTACATCTTCGCCATCATGACATTTATGCGTAATACCTATTACATATTTATGGGGCTTGATCAAATGATCATGGGCAGGATTCACATAGCAAAGCTTTTCTCTTGGAACTCCCCACATACTCAGTTTATCTACTGTATCTTTGGACATGCATATTCCCATCGCAGCCGTCTCAAGCTGTTTTTTTAACAGATCAACCTTTTTGGAAGCATCAACATGAGTAATCATGAGCGTATCATTTTTAAAGGGTTTGTAGAAAACGTAAGGAATATGATGATTTATATCTGCCTTATCATCAGGGTCATCCGTAATCTTTGCATCTACTCCCAGTTCAATTAAGTTACCTTCTATTTTTTCTGCAAATTTCCTAAATATCCAGCCGGTATCCCTGCAGACAATATTAACTTTTAATCCAGGCTTTACTTCACTTACTCTATAGGAGTTGGAACTGGACCAGAAATTATCAACAAAAGTTATATTATTAAAAAAGTGGACAGCATAGCCTTCCACACCGAATTTTCTCAAATCCTCACATGCATCGATAAACCTCTTACCACCAACAATACATACAAGTACAATTACAGGTTCCAGGAGGGTCTTTAATTCCTTTATACCATAGACTGTCTCTCCATCCACCTGCTTTTCCGAATCCGCATCTTTATCAAAAAAGAGCTCATAGTTAGGCATATTATCCCTGTTGGCTATGAGCTCTTCCAATGAACCATATACTATTGTCTTGAGCCCTGTTTCCTTTTTCAATTCATAGTAGTCTTTTTTGAAGCCTATCAATTCTAACATATGTTTTCCTCCCAAATCATATGCATTAAGTCTGAAAGAATGTCCTTTACAAACAAAACGTCTGCTTCTGTTTTATTCTGAAGCAGCTCCCTTAAATCTTCATAATTTTGATACGTCGCAATTATGATTGCATCTGCCTTGGGCAGTATATCTTGTGGCGAGTATATCTTGAATCCATCTATGACTATACTCCCATCTCTGTCTACGCCATAGCACACTGTAAGGCCTTTCTTCTCCAATTCCTCTTTAAGTCTGTGTCCTATATGGCTCATTCCATAAATTGCTACTCTTTTGTAACCTTTCTTTGTCAGGTAATCGCTAATTGAAGCGCCATGATTGTTTATATACATCCAATCATTCAATAATGAAAACAAACCAAAATACCTGGATTTTTCTTTTTGAGATTTACTTAAATTCTCTTCTATAGCCCATGTTGTAAAAGCCGCAAAACTTATCCCCAATACTGCCAAGAAGAAAACTACTATACTTTTAACCTTCATATTCACCTACTCAAAATACGTTCTAAAGTGTCGGCAACAATACTTTTTTATTGAATCATGTGCGCCGTTATACACTGCTTGTTTGATGGTTCCTTCCTTAGATTCATATTCTTTGGCGTAAAAATAAGCACCGATTAATCTTATTATCCATAACGATAATCTTTTAAAACCAGCATATTTTACTATTTGGTATTTGTACTTTGATATGACATGCTTAAGCCCTTTGTAAGCATTTACTTTATTAGTAGTCATAATGCTGTTATCCTTAACAACAGTTACAACATAACTTCCACAATGTTTTACTTTGTACTTATATGCTATGCTTAAAATAACATCATCATCGGACCAGCATTTCAATTTTTCATCCAACATACCAACACTGGTTAACACGTCTTTTTTTACCATAATGGTATTTTGTGAACAAAGTGATAGTTCCTCTGATAAATGTTTTTTTATACCTGGAGATGTTATATCTACATAATCCCACCTATGCCTAATATTTTCACTCTCACCGTAGGCATTTCCATACACTAATGAAACATCGCAATTAACTGCAAAACAATCCAACCTTTTTTTTAATGAATCCAACACATAATAGTCGTCACAATCCAAAAAAGTAATATACTCTCCATGTGAAGCTCTGATACCAACATTTCTGGCAGCATTAGCCCCATGACTAGGTCCCTCATTAATCAACGGAATTATTCTTTTATCCAGCCTGGAATAATCACAAGCCATCTCATAGCTTCTATCTGCAGAGCCATCATCAATTACTAACAATTCCCAGTCTTTATATGACTGAGAAATAACAGATTTTATGGCTCGCCCCATGAATTTTTCGCCGTTATATACTGGCATTATTATACTAATCACACATATTCCTCTATCAAAAAGCTTGATTCAAGTTCCATTGCCAAACAATTTATCTATCACCTCTTCTAAAGACACTATCGGATAATCTATCTTTTTCTCCAGTTGCTGCTTTATTTCATCAAAATATGCAACCGCTGTAACAACTACCACATCAACTTTAATTAGTGACTCGTCCGGTTTATAAATATCCAAAGGTACATATGAGTTATCCGCGTCTTTATCAATTCCGTATAAGACATCCACTCCGTTGTCTCTCAATTCTTCAAACAAACGAACTCCCAATTCTTTCATCCCATATATAGCAACCGTTCTATATCCTTGGTCAACAAAATACTGAGCTATTTTATTACCTCTTTGACTAAGCCTCAGCCATTTGACCAATAAAAAATAAAAGGCCGTCATTTTATCCAATCTAGATTCTACGGTTACTCTATAAGTTTCTCTCCTCTTAGCCATAATGGCCCTATCAAGAATAATGCCTATCAAAAATCCTAATATCAATCCGCCAATAGGGAGAAAAAACAATTCAGCCTCCTTCTACCAGATGATTCCACGAATTCATAATTGTCTTGTATTCATAGTCCCTGGCTCTTTTCAAAGACCGCCTTTCATATTCATTACGCAGTTCATCATCCTGTAATATGTTTAGCATAGCTTTTCCAAACATTTTTTCATACTCCTCCAAAGCCGTGGAATTAGGAGCCTTACCACATAAATATGGTGTCAGGATCCCATATTCACACATTTTGACATCTATGACAGGCTCAGAATCTTCTTTTCCAATAATTTCTCCACACCCTCCAGGAGAATCAGTGCTTATAACAGGAACTCCTTTTGCCATAGCTTCAACCATAACATTGGGGAATCCTTCAGCTTTAGAGGCCATTACCAGAGCTCTGACATTGTCCAGATAGAAACTTATATTCTCGGTAAAGGGAATAAAATCTACAGCTTCTTCTATGTGAAACTTTTTACATGTCCATTTTAGGTAGTCTTCTGTATATCCCTTCCCTATAAGTAGCAATTTTGCCCTTTTATCATTTTCATAAGCAAATGAAAAGGCCCTAATTATCCGGTCCTGCTGCTTTACAGCCTCAAATCTCCCTATACACGCTAACGCATACTTGCCATATATCCAATCTTTAACTTCACTGCTGCTTCGTTTAATAGCCGGATTAAATATAACCACTACTTTCTTTGGGTCAAGTAAGTAATAATCTATCAAGTCTTTGCGTACTGCTTCAGAAACCGCCACGATCTTGAAAGCTTTATTATAGAATCTCCTAATAAAGCTTTTCTGACAATGCATAGACGTGTATCCTCTAGAAGATAAGAGTGTTCTTACACTCAGAATGACCCTATCTCCGCATTTAGAAAAAACATTCAATGCATTTGCCCATTCCATAAATGAAATCGACACATCTATTGAAAACTCTTTTTTATATCTTTTTAAAATCCCGGATTCTCTTCGTAGTTCCTTAATCTCACCGCATTCATCGTAACCATTAAAATCAAGGTTCAGTCTAATGATTTTTGCCTTCGTCTTGTATTCGCAAATAGCACCAGCCTTTAAAAGAAAAACAAAAACATCATTACCATTATCGCAGAAGCTGTCACTTACCTGCGCTGCAATTCTTTCTGCTCCACCACCAGATAAATCCGGTATAATTATCGCAATATTCATCGTTTATCCTTTATGCTTCCCATACTACGTCCTCAAGAGAAACAATATTAGACTTAATCCTGCTTGTGAGATCTTTTTTTATTTCATCATAATAATGCACTGCTGTAACAACAACTACATCCACAGGTTCCAAATAATCTTCTGGTTTGTGCAAATCAATGTCCACGAAGAGTTTTTCTGCATCACGATCTATCGCGTATCTGACTTCAATATCGTTTTTGCGCAGCTCTAAAAGCAATGCTTCACCCAGCTCCTTCATCCCATATATAGCAACAGTTTTATATCCATTCCGGGTAAAATATCCTGCTAAAGATCGTCCTTCATTATGAACCTTAAGCCATTGAATCATAATAAAATAAAACTCGTTTAACTTAGCTTCCCCAGTTATTTTCTCATCAAGAAATGATTTCTGATGTACAAACTTAAATTTCATGTAGCAGATTCCCACAACAAGAAGCACTACAATAGCATATGCCCGGTTTATTCCGCCAATCATCTCTAATCCTCTTTTCAATGTGAACCAGCATAGATTTTTGCATAATCTGTAATACCAGAAGCTTCAAACCCTAATTCTTTTGCAAACGAAAAAAGTTCGTCCAAGGTCTTATACAAATAGTCTATTTTTCCTGCATTAGTAAAAATAGAGCTTCCTCCTGGCATAAGCTCAGAAGAATGCAACATAAACTGCGCAAATTCTTTTTCTCTATCATAAATGTATTGTAAAAGACTAATCATTTCATTTTTGTTATACAAACCTGGTCTTAACCAGCTTTGTTTTCCGCTGTCACGCTGGTCATAAATTGATACCGGAACCTCCAAAACAGGATTCCCCTCCGAGTTTAGATAGTATGGCTCATTTTGCTTCATGCTCCAATCTGTCCCGCTTGAAAACGGCGACCATCCACGATTAGATTTCCAATTAACGCCAGGGGTACATGTGCAGTCTACCAAGTAGCCTAAACGGCTCAATTCATCAACTATAGTGGCATTTAAGCACCATCTTCCTCCTCTGTGAGAAGTAATGGAACACTGAAAACTATCTTCAAGGGTTTTCGTTAAACGCTCTAATTTCTGACTGATAACAGCTTTTGGATATTCAGATAAATATGGTTTTCCTCTCTTCCCAGGTCTTTTCATGATTTTATACAAAGGAGGTTGATTCCAGGCATGTTCATGTGCTCCAATTTCCAAAGCACCTTTTTTTAATCCTTCTCTTCCTAGTTCTATCATGACATCATCTATTGCCATCTCATAATTAGTCAAGTACGTAGGTATGAACCCATATTTTTCGCATAACTCCTGAAATCTAAATAGATACTTGGAATTATGTGTCGTTATCATCTGATTTATATCGGAGACAGACCAAAGGTTATCCCCCTCTGTATCAATGGAAATTATTAGATACTTTTTCATCTAAGCTCTCATGCCTCACTCAGCATTATGACCAAACAATTCATATATGACATCATCCAACGAATAAACATCGCATTTGAGCTTATCTCTCAGCAATGGCTCAATGTCGTTATAGTAATGGATTGCGGTGACGACTATAGCATCAACATCTTCCAAATCATCTTCCGGTTTATATACCGGTATTTCTATATGTAAGTTATCTGCATCTCTGTCTATGCCATACTTTACTCCAGCATCACTGTTCCTGAGTTCCTTTAGTAGTTCCAGTCCCAACTCTCTCATGCCATAAATCGCAATAGTTTTATACCCTTTATCAGTAAAGAAAGATGCTAAACTATCGCCATTTCTATGGATGTTCATCCATCTAATGAGCAAATCATAAAATTCACTCATTTTTTTGTTAGTATCTTCCAATTTCTTTACTTTTGTTTTGAGTTTATCAACAACAAAAAGCCAAGCTATTCCTACACCCAAGGCAAAACAAGCCATACAAAGGACTAATAAATCAATTTTCCCAATCAACTATACTTTTCTCCATATTCGTAGCTTTATACTTCTGATATAAATGATCCGAGTTTTATTCCCAGCTCCTCTGGCAAGAATAATTCGTAGCCCCCACCATGATAAAATGTGAATTCTCCAAAATAAATCCTTTCATTCACATAATACAAATCTATTCTTACATGAGGGATTCCTTTTGCAAGTTTTTTCACACACCACAACATCTCGTCGAATTTTGAGGGTTTCGGAATAATTATGTTAGGATTATTAGGATATTTTATAGATGCATCCATATATTCCCACTGTTCTGTATAAAGATTTCTATGATGATCCGTTGATCTGTCAAAATCCACTTGAATAAGCTTTACTTCACCATTAAAACAAAAGAACTTATAATCCCAGACATCTGCGGATCCATCACTTTCCAATAGTTCTTCAATAATGATTCTGGGTTTAATCCCCTTATATGCCCATTCCCTCTCGCAATAAAAATAATTTTCCTTTAACCTCTGATCAAAGTCTATTTTCAATAAAGAAAAGTCAAATTTACTCTTGTCTCTGCAGATTTTAACTCCTCCACTATCATGAGTGCTCTTGATTACAAATTTATCAGGTAACTTCTCTATACATATTTCATCAAACGAATCACATACTTGGATTACCGGAACTACGTACTTTTCGCCTATCGTTCCAGAAACCACCATTTTAGCTTCATACTTATCTGCGAGCTTAAAGTATTCTTCTTTTCTGTCATGAAGCTTAAGCCACTGAAGCTTTTCATTAAAGGTTATCGGATTATCAAGGTTCAATTCTGTCCCAAAACGAAGATACCAATCAAACTTTAAATACTTTTCATCGTTCAGCTCTTTTGCATATCCATGATAGTATCTATCTTTCCAAGCATCGTCAGGAAATCCTATATCTTTATATCCCAGACTAATCAATTGCTCTTTTATAACATCTCCGCTTTTCGTTGCAGTTATTACACATCTTATACTTCTATCCCCATCATTAGGGTTAATGCAGCTAAAGCCGCATATTTTTTGTCCCTGCTTAGTTTTATCGTTATCCATCAGGGAAACAATAACGCCTTGCCCCTCGTAATAATCTGCCAAAACCAAGCCAAGAAGATTAACACAGAATATGTAGAGACGTTCAACGTCATTCTCAAATCGTGAATTCATTTTCTTTCCTTTTTATCTTTTTCGCTCGTATACCACCACATATCTGCACGCGCCTTCAGACGCTTGAATTCTTCGGCTACGATATTTTATCCGAAAATCGTCCCCTAACAATTTCAATCCGTTATATTCATATTTGTACACAGTCCCGACAGTATCATGAAGTTCATCAATCACCACATAATCCAGGTCGTTATTATTCTTAATATCACAAATTACCCGTTCCACGTAATCAGGGTCCAAAAAATGTAATATATTCACCGCAATCAAGCATAGTTTCTGGCATTCTTGTACATCCATGAAGCTCCCAACGTTAAACTTAGTACAAGGATGTAGTATTTTAGCTCCAAAAACTATTTTGTTGTCCAAGTCATATCCTTGCTTGTTCTTATGCTTAATGTTTCCAATGATGTCTCCAAGACCGCATCCAACTTCCACAACTTTGACTTTCCGGTCATTTTGAGTAATCCTGTCTACGATACTAACAGTATACTTTGCATACTCCTTAGACATATAATCACTTTCATGCCAGGAATCAATATCCAGTATTTTTACTATTGCCCGCTTCAAAAAATGCATTGGGATTCTAGTTCTCCACTATTCAATAAATCCATTTTTTTATGTCTTCATTACATGAATGATTGTTATCCCATCCCTGAAATACTTGATTTTTAAGATGGATGTTGCAGAATTGGCATAACGCCATCGGACGTTTTATCTTTTTCAGAAGCTGCTCATAGTCATCTATGTCATAAACGCTCTCTACAGCTGCTTCTTCGGGATAATCCGTTTTGAAATAATCATTAAAGAAATGAATATACATCATTCTGGAACACGGAGTCATTTTGCCGTAATATAGTTGAAAACAATCACTGGCGCAGTTTATCCTGTTATCCTCCGCTGTTCCTTTGGGTTCTTTTAAAAACATATATGCAAATCTGGTCATAACCCTGTAGTTGACACTATATCTAATATTCTTTTCTTTTAGTAAAGCAACTATTCCATCTGCTTTATTCCAAAAAGGTTTGTACAAAGACATTCTGAAAATGACATCATTCTCCTTAATAAATGCCCAATCCTCTGATGTCAATTTCCAAAGCATCGTTCCGTTTGTAATAAATTCCACCTGACTATATTCGAAAAATCTTTTCGTAAGAATTACATATTCTTTCCAATCAGGGTTAAGGAATGGTTCTCCCCCTAGTATTTCAATCACATCAATATGCTTAACAAGCTGTTTAAGCTGTTTTAAATCCCTTTCCATAACACTCATATCCATTAGTTTTTCTTCGTGAACCAACGAGGAAAAATGAGAACATGAAACACAGTTCATATTACAATGGTCAGCAATATGGTACTGTAAACGAGGAAGTGATTTAAATTCGTCCACAGTAAAAGTTGACAGATCTGTTATCTTTCCTTGTTGGAAAAGAATCGCATCCGGAACAGATGGTACTAATAGTTTCTCCTTTGGTACTCCCATCTCAATGCATTCTTCTATAACATCTTTCGTCGCATAGTAACCACAAAATGGCAAAATCACTAAAAAATCAATCTCTCCACTATCTACTAACTGAAGAAGCTTATATGGGGATATTATGGGTAACTTATAATCACAATCCACTTCGCCCCATTTTTGATCATCTCTATCAACAATATAGCGAACCTCCACACTAGCATTACTAATAATGGACTCCACAAATGCTCTGCTTTTGGGATTGAATAGTCTTAGCGCAACTTTCATTTTTATTAGTCCTCATAGTCATTTTTTAATTCCCAAATATTACCTATCACATAAATTCTTTCATATCCCAAGCCAACCAATTCTTCATATATTTCACGCAGGTAATCAAACCCAGTGCATATAAGTATTTCTTGTTCGCGGTTTTCACATTTGCTTATCTGCTCGACCACGTGTTCTTTATTTCCAACACATACTTTTTTATTGCATCTCTCACTTGTGTACACATGCCCTACTTCAACAGCCTTATCCCCAAGCCATTTTGATAATACTTCAAATGCTTTTCCTGCCCCGAATATAGATATTCTTCTCGATTCAATAAAAAAAGAATCAAGCTTAGCATTTGGAATTATCTGTAAAAACTGTTTATATCGCCCCGCGCATATATCATAAGCACAAATAACAAGTTCTCTAAGCGACTCACATTGCATGTTATTAAGTATTCTCAGGGTGTCATACACAAGGTAGTCCTTTTCTACACCGGAAAAACGGTCCACAGTCTCCCACAGATAATTATACTCAACGTTCTTTTTTTCTGTTACAGACAAGCTACGTTTTTGATATTCCTCCATAACTTTTTTGGCGTCGTTTGCATTAAGAAGAACCGTCTTTTCTCCGCAACGAATTGGCCAATACTTTACATCAAACGAACCTTCATCTGATATATCCACTTCAATCATTAATCCATCTCGATAGTCGCCGCTTTTATCGTAAATACAATTATTGTAAATAAAGTTTCCCTGTCCATATATCAGTCTCTTACCCTGGTATTCTTCTTCACAAGCCACACAATGTCCATGATTAGCTACCACAACTGAAGCTCCATTGTCGGCAAATTTCCGAAATATCCGTTGAAGATTTGGTGAAGGAAATCTGTAATACTCGAGTCCTCCATGATATATCACAATGAGGTGATCACATATCTCAGAAAGCTGCTTAACATCTTCAAAACTGGTTAATGGATCATAAAGATTTGCACCTCCCCAATCATGCACTCTCGACGCAGAAAATTCATCTTCTGCACAACAATATACGCCAATCCTAACACCATCAATGTCAAGCACAACTCCCGCATTACTTCTAGCTTCTTCCTGATTGACTCCGGTTCCTAAAAAAATAATGTTGTTCTTATCCATTATTTTCTTAGTATAATTTATTCCTTGTATGCCATAATCCATAGCATGATTATTTGCGCCAATAAGCACTGTTGGCAGCAACTGCTTTATCCCATTTATAGAGTCTGAATCACATTTTAGATATGGCCCGGCCTTTAACTCTTTTTCTTCAGAATCTGTAATAACACACTCAAGATTATAAATTCTTACATCGACACATTTTAAGAGATCTAATATCCTATCATCTAAAATCTGCGAGGCACTTCCTAGTTCAAAACAATCTTGGTCTACGCTTGCAGGTACTATGTCTCCCGCAATTATGACTTTAATTGGACGTTTTTCCATTTCATTTTCCATCTATGACATTGCCTATAAAATCGAATAAACATATATCTAATTCTTCTTTGAGCATCGGTTCATTTTTTATCCTTAAGACATTGGCAGAAATATCTCTTACAATCTCTTGAGGCACGTATGGCATGCGCTTAGCTATGTTTATATCTTCTAAGTCTATCTCATATATCTCTCCATCCACTCTGCTTTGAATATAAAACTTATCTTCCGTTAACAAATCGAATTCGTATCTCATAAACCCCCGTGTTTTCCCTCGGAAGCTCTTGTCATCAAGTTTAATCTCTTTGTAATCCTGGTCATTATGTGAATAATACAGATTTCCAACTGCAGAAGGGACAATTATCGTCAGGTCTCCATGTTTTATTATTCTACGATATAAAGATTCGTCATCTTTATACTTATCAGGTATAACCCCCATTTTTTTTATTGTCATTTCATTATTATCACGATTTATAAACACTAATGAATCATTTGAAATAGCTAAGACAATTTCATTCTGTAAAACAGTTGCAAAATTAACATGGATTCCCTTCAATTGAGAATCGAAACACGATAATGATGAATCATTACAATCGTATTTTGCCATCAAATTTTGATTAAGCACAGGTAAATAACAATATCTATCATCAGTTGCCATAACATGAGAAAACTGCATCATATTACCATGACCATAACTAATTCTTTCGTAATGGCATGTAGAAATATCATACACTATGCATGCATTTATTCCATGACCAAATAAATGTAATCTGTTATTCCACAAATATGCAGTCTTAAACTTCCCTTTAATTCCTTTTTCTTCTTCTTTTATACCTATTTCAATCTTAGTTAATACCGCATTATCAACATTTATACGCCACACGCTATTGGCATTGTACGGAATCAAAAACAAATACTTATCGCACTCAATTATTTTTGAAAACAATTCATCTACAACATTTTCATGAATAGTAATCAATTTATCTAATACATATGTCTCTAGCGAAAATGCAAAAACGACATTAGCTGAATTAGATGCCACCCATAGTTTTCCACCACTGATGGCTGCAGCACTACCTTTAATATATTCCGTATAATATGAATCCAACCTAGCACCTCATCACTATCAATAACGACATTCCACATATTTTAGGAAATTAATAGGTCTGTACTCACCTTTGTAACAATATGCCTTTCCATCAGCTTTTAAAAAGCTATAATCAATTTCCTTAGCATCATTAAAAAACTGCATCATACTTGCATCATAGTATAAGCAATCAAAAACAGCATTATTATCTGTTAAAACCTTCATTCCGCAAGCAATTGCCTCATAAACTCTGATAGTAAGCGCAGAATCATCAACATGCTTTAAATCCAAAGAGCACTTACCATCCATTGTTATCCGTATACTATCTTCAGGGGATAGCTTATCTACATATTCAACATTTTTACGTTGTACCCTTTTAATTGTCCCATCATCAACTACTACAAAATGACACGTTATACCATTTTTCGATGCAGAATCATATACTTCAATCAGCTTATCCAATCTACCGTGCGGAAATCCACTCCATACGAGGTCATACTTCTTTTGAGAATTCTCAACATATATATCCGGCTTGTCATATAATCCAGGGTAGTAACTGACCCCTACCTTTTCTGCCTCCTCCTTGTCGTATAAAAAGATATCATCAAACATGCATTTATATTTATTCAAGCTAATTGTTCTAAACACTTTAGTATCATACGAATAAAAAATAAAACGAGATCTATTAAATCTTTTCTTTAGCAAATCAATTATTCCAATGAGCCTGTCAGCCCATGGCTGAAAAAAGACAAAATAGTGTGTTGATTCTGCATCCATCTGAGTTATTACACTTAGACATTCACTCCAGGAATCTATTATAACGACATCATTTTCACCCTTTAACGGACCAAATACCAATTTTAAAAATGGAAAGCCTGGCATAAACCAAACAAACTTTTGTTTAATAGACCTGTTAATTGCACCTTCACTGCCAGTTTGCAAATATCGTTTTAGCTCATAATACTCAATCGCCATATCGTCTTTGCAGCAGTATTGGCAATAGTCTCTATAATATTCTGATGATTTATCTCTAAATAAAAATGCAAATAACTCATTTATGGAATAAAAAGGTACCTCATCTTGTTTCAGCTCAAATATTATCTCATTATAAGCATAAGAGTTTTCGCTAACCGTTACAATAAAGGCTGCATTTCTTAATTTCGCAAGTGAATAATCAATACAGGCCTTCCCATCAATGACACGGTCTAGTTCTTGATACCTCTGATCACAAAAGCAGTCAATAGAATCAGCGTACCCGTTATTCTTTAGAAAAGTATATAGTTTAATTGCATTTCTTCCTGCGCCATAAAAAATAAATTTCATTATGAATCCTCAGTCATTTCAAATATTTCATTAGCCAAGTCAATATCTTTTGCCCTATTAATATTTACGTAGGTATCTGCTATCTCAAAAGTATTTACTTCTCCCCCCGTATCAATTACCATTTGAATCCAATCCCCCATCTCATATTCGCCCCTTATTCCGTTCGGCTCCAATTTCTCTAAAAGTTTTAGGCAACGAAAACTAAAAATGCATTCCCCCACTCCTCTAACATCGTTTTCATAGTACTTGGGCTTCTCTCTGACACATTTAATTGTTTTTCCCTCTCCAAAATCATAAGCAATTGGTTTAAATGACATATCCGAATCAGATTTAATGATTCCACATAAACATTCAACTTTATTCTGATAAAAGAAACTAATCATCTGTCCAAGATGAGGATTGAACAATATTTCGTCTGCCAAACATAAGATAAAATCATCGCTCAATAACTCACTTGCGACCTTTACAGCATGTGCTATTCCTAGCCTTTCATTTTGAAATGCATACTTCACAGGAATACAACGATAATCATCTCCAACATAATCAATAATGTCATCCGCATGATAGCCAACTACAATCACTATTTCATTTATGCGGTCTTTTTGCTCTGCTAGTAAATCCAAACTATAATCTATTACATGCTTTTTTCTTATTTCGGCAAATGATTTATGTTTCAATTTCATCTCTGCCATTCTTTTCCCTTCACCAGCTGCTAATATTAACCCTTTCATCCTTTTCTCCTTCGAAAGCACAATATGGATACCAAATTTGTGATCTTCTACAAACCAAAAACTAAATCCGTCTGTTCTTTCCCTTCGACACGCATCTCTTCAACTAGCTTCCTAATCTCAGTTATCGGTCTCTTTATCTCTTTTCCCTGAATATATTGGTAATAATCGACGAAGAAATCGTAGTATTTCTCCATAATTTCACAGTATTGATCCAACAGCCCCCGTTCCTCGTACGCAAATGGATTAAACTCCTGCATAAGAGGAATTCTATGCCCAAGAACTTCGAATGCGCCTTTGAGGACATTTGCTTCAAAGCCCTCCACATCAATCCATAAATAATCTAGATTTTTAGGGTTGATGCCTTCTCTTTTGCATAACTCATCCAATGTAATCAGTTCGACAACCTCTTCTCCTTTAGGCGATGAATTCTCAGTCCAACTCACGTTGGAGCCACCAGGATTGTTGATATTCTGATTAAAACTAGCATATCCCATCTCGTCACCAACGGCGACATTTACAACTCTGATCTCATCCAGATCATTGGCGATACAATTCATTTTAAACGCAGCGTAATTGTCTTTTCCGGCTTCTATTCCAACAATTTTAAGATTGGGATTGATTATCTTTTTTACATATATGGAGGTAGTACCGATATTGGCTCCAACATCCAGGAAGTAGCCAGTTCTGTCTTTTTTGCCATAATACTTATCAGTAAGTTCAAAGAAAGCTTTTATCTGTTCCTCTGCAAAATTCACACCTGTGCGAAGCATGCTCTCACCGATTATTCTGTCTTTCGGTGAAAAAACATACCTGATACCATTGGATAGCGTACAGGAACTATACGGCATTCTGTTTTTTAACTCAGGCACAAAAGAATAGAAATCTATTTCATAGATTATCTTTCTTTCTATTTGCTCGAAATCAGGCAATATCTGCTTTAAGTAGTCTATTATTGGCTGACTGTTTTCTACTGCGACAATAAGATAGTTAAAATCGTTGAAATTTAGTGATCGCGCCTCAACAACAAACTTGTCCATAAATTCTTCTTTAGTTCTTTTGCTTTCGACAAAATAAACTATTTCGCCAAAATCCAGTTTGCTAATTGTATCAACAAATATCTGAGCCCTATTACCCGTCCCGTAAACAGCTATCTTCATCACAGAATTCCTCAATTCATACCACTTCGTTTAATGTCTCTTTTAATCGCTCGCAAACAGTCATCATCTGCTCTTCTGTCAGGGCCAGACCGCTGGGAATATAGAATCCCTTTCTAGCCAGATACTCAGCATCAGGATAGTGCTCTCCGTCATACATTCCCTGCTTTAAATAAACTGGCTGTTCGTGCATGCACCAGAAGAACGTCCGACATCCAACGCCTTTTTCTCCAAGTTTTTTTACAAAAGATCGATTATCAATGTTTATATAGTCATCCAAAAGAATTCCATATACCCAATATATGTTTTCAGCATGTTCATCCTTGGGCATCGGCAGTATTATGCCCTTGATATCAGTGAGCATTTCAGTATACAGCTTTCCCATTCTTCTCTTTTTTTCAACGAACTCATCAAGCCTTTCAAGCTGTGCAAGACCAACTGCCGCCTGCAGATTAGTGAATCTATAGTTGTCACTGATTTCTTCATGGACATAGCGGGGATCCCGCTGGAAGCACAGGTTTCGTAAGCTCCTGCATCTCGAAGCAAGTGCCTCGTCATCAACCAATACCATACCGCCTTCACCAGTGGTAATATGCTTATTAGGATAAAAGCTAAATATACTTATGTCTCCAAAACTTCCACACGGTCGTCCATCATAAGTCTGTCCGTGCATTTCAGCGGCATCTTCAATAACCTTCAGATTATGTTTACCTGCTATTTCCATTACTTTTTTCATATCCACCGGCAATCCATAAAGATGAACCACCATAATAGCCTTCGTTCTGGAAGTGATTTTGCTCTCAATCTGATCCACACACATATTCCAGGTGTTTCTATCACTATCTACAAAAACTGGTACGCCGCCTCTTTTGGTCACAGCCATTGCACATGATATTATTGTAAATGTGGGCATTAACACTTCATCGCCATCGGAAATATTCAGCGCCTGTACAGCAACTTCAAGTGCTGCAGTGCCACTGGATACAGCTATTCCATATTTCCTTCCGACAGAAGCACTCATCTTTTCTTCGAACTCTTTTACAAATGGTCCTTCTGAAGAGATCCATCCTGTATCTATGCATTCACATAAATATTTTTTCTCATTCCCGTTAAGAAGCGGTTCATTAACAGGAACAAAGCCAACCTTGTCACTCAATGCCCTTTACCTCACTGTCATCAATGCCATCAAATCGCTCTTTATCGGCATCTCCTGCGTATGGTCCCTGTTTGACCTCAATCATTTCAAGTTCTTCCAGAGCCTTGAACCCATGCCCCCCCGACACTAGCAGTATTACATCTCCGGCATTCAGGATTCTGCTTTCAAGATAGTCTTTATACTCATCGTAAAAATCCACTCTGAGTTTTCCTTTTTTTATAAACAGAACTTCCTGTGTAAGAACGACATTTCTATGTACCAGATTATGAACGTGCGCGGCTATGACCTTCCCTTCCGGATGATGCATATAAGCAACCTGCTGCGAGTACTCACCAGGAGTAACAAAATCTATACCATCACACTTATGATCATCCCTTACTATGATTGCAAGTGTTTTGTCTTTCTTTTTAATAATTTCCATTTGATCACCTCGCCTAAGTTCTTTAGCTCTTATAATCATCACATGCTGCAGTCTTTTCATTATCAAGATATGAGAAATCCATCTTTCTGGTAGTCTTGATAATCTCCTCATAACTTGTTTTCTTGCCAAAAAGAAGAGTCGTACCCAGCACAAACCCGTCAATTCCCTGTGGAGCGAATTCCTCAATACGTTCTTTTCCACATGCACCATCCCAAAACAGTTTAAATCCCATTTGTTTTCTAAGTTCAAGAAGAGTTTCCACCTTCTCATGAACAAATGGCAGAAATACCTGGCTGGCATTTCCCGGATTGACCGCCATAACTAGTACACTGTCAACAATGCGGAGCATCTCCTTTATCGTTTCCACGCTGGTTCCTGGATTTATAGCAATGCCGGGGTACATACCCGCTTCACTTATTTTCTGCAGGGTTGCTGATGGATGATACTCAGCCTCAGGGTGGATATATACTGTATCCCCGGGTCTTAAATGAGCCAAAAACATATCTATGTTGTTGCGGGGATGCTCTATCATAAGGTGAACATCAAGAGGCCTTCTACTAAGCTTTGCAATGACAGTCATATCATACAGGGACATAGCAAAATTCTGGACATAGCGACCATCCATTATGTCTATATGAAAAGAATCTATTCCTGCTGCCTCAAGCTCCTTTACTTCTCGTTCAAGGTTCCCAAAATCAGCGCACATCATGGATGCACATAGCGAAAAAGTATTGGTCATAACATTTTCCTCTTATCTCAAACGTCAATATTCTGTATCATCACTGGTATCTTTGCATTCTGCGCTTCATATATCAGATCGCTCACATCGCCATAATACGCATCACAGGACAGGAGTACCTTCTTTGCATCACCAAATGTATCTGACAGATCAAGCTCACCCCATCCTTCTTCCGAAAATTTTCTGACGATTTCGTTATATCTGATTCTTACCGATGAATTGTTTCTTTCAAGATATTTGTCAGTGCCTGACCACGGATGCCACACCAGTTTTATATCTCCTGACGCATCATGAAAGGTTTCCAGATTTCTGGAAAGCTTATCAATAGCATCTTTCCCTCTCGCCAGAAACGGAAGTACATCTGTGTAATAAAACATCTTCTTCATATCTTTAGTTCCTTTGGATCAACAACAAGCTTACCATTTTCATCGTACTCCAGAAATTCTTCCGGAATGCCCCATCCTCTACTAAGGTATGCCCTGTACAGATCCAGCCTTTGGTTATAGTATATTGGATAATTATGCTGGGAAGTAAACTTTACGGGAATAGTATAGTTTCCAAATATTCCTCTGAGTAGCGGATCATATCTCCTTGGAATTGGAACATCCATAATGCCCTCAAAGGGGACTTTAATCGTATCAGTAAAGTCATCCACAATAAAGTGCTTTTCTCCGTAATATATTACCTGTTCCCTGTTCTCAACATGCTTTGATTCGCATTCCTCGCAAAGCCCACAGGCAAGGTCAAGAAGTCTTAGTATCTGTGTCGCCATCGGCTCTGTTTCAGAAAAAGTGTAATCGAGTTCAACCTTTACAGCCTGTTTTATCGCCTGATATTCTGCCAGATCTTCTCCGTTTATAGTCCCGTCATCCACCGTCCACTGAAGCATCAACATCCTATCGAGCATTCTGATGAGTCTCTCCTGATATGCAAACTCCTGAGGATCTTCCGGCACCTTATCAAATACAAAAACATCAATGCCTGTTGAATATGGACACCCATGAAATCTCTCAAGAAATGCCGGAGATGTATCAAGCCTGTTGCCATTATTGACATTGAAGGTCATCTCTTTAGGAGGAAATGCACCAGGCAAAAGAGATTTAGTAAAAAGATATGGCGGAAGTTCCACCGGTACAACCTCAAGAAATCTCTGATAATCCTCTCGAAGCATCCCTATGTCAATATCATCATCCCACGGTATGTACCCTTTGTGTCTAACAACACCAATGAGTGAACCATAGCAAATGATATATCTGATTCCGTATTTTTGGCATACACCATCAATCCATGCCAGAATTTCCATCTGGGATGCCCAGAGTTTCTTAATCATAGATGTGATATGAAAATTGCAGCGTATTTCATTCTCAAAATAGTTATTGGGAAACTGAATCATTTATTCTTCCTCACTACTTTTCCAATAGGAATAAAGCGCCTCCACATTCTCACTTTGAATGATATCCAATGCATCAAAAAGTCTCTGGTAATCCCAATCCCACCATTTCATTTCACTAAGCATATCTATCTTATCAGAAGAAAAACGTCTTTTAGCTACCCTTCCGGGATTCCCAACTATTATGCTGTATGGCTCAACTGATTTACTCACCACTGTATTACTTCCCACAATGCAGCCATCACCAATACTTACCCCGGATAGGATTGTTGCATTTGCTCCAATCCAGACGTCATTACCTATGACTATATCCCCCTTTGAAGCTACGCTTGATGTGTTTTCACACTCTCTTGCCAGTAATCTGTTAAAAGGATACATGGTTCCCCAGTCAGTTCTATGTTCAACACCTAGTAAAAAACTGATACCCGGGCCTATACTACAGAACTTTCCGACCCTTACTTTAACACTGCCATCATTTATTTCATCTTTTACATCCAGCGAAACATAATATGAAAAATCACCACAGATAAAATGATGGTCAGACGGACACTTGTATTGTGTGTCCAGCCGCAATAATTCAAGCTGTCCGGCTCCGGACAGGCATACACTCGAAAATGAGTCAAGATCAAATACAGAGTATTGAAAATAATTCCCATACACCTTTGAAATAATCTGTCTAAGCAGTGATGTCTCCTGAAAAAAAATGACTGCAGCATCAAAACTCTCTTTATTAACGATCGTATCAAGCGGAAACAGCCTGATTCCAGATGAGCTTTGAAACTCATCACCAAAATAATAAGCTTTTACAATCTCTAATTCCGGATTTGCGTATTTTACAATAAGATTTAAATATACGTCATGAAGAGCATCACAAAATACCAAGCATCTCATTTCTATACCTCATATTGTCCCTATACCAACTCATTGATGTATCTGCAGATCTCACCGGCAATCTTATAATATACATTCCTGCAAAAATGATTGATGGAGTCTTCAAAGTCTTCCTGAGAGTTAATGAAATCTGTAACATTTATTACACGCATTCTCTCGTGATCTTCGGTAAACTCAGTAAGTATAGGATTATAATCCCTATGTATTTCACCGAGGCCGTCAAATTCAGGACTGTAGCCTTCATAGTCTTTCTCGCTGCCAAGAATCAGAATTATTACTGGCTTTCCTTTTACATTATCATAAATGTAGTCAAGATTTCTCATAAGCAGATCTATAGGCGTATAACCAGCAAACGTCCACTCAGAAGCAAATTTTTCAATAATCTCCTTTGTGAATTCAAATCCATGGTTTTGCAGCGTCCCGCTTATAAAACCTTCAGTATTTGCCGGATCAGTCAGGTCTGCATTCCGATTTGAAAAAGCTACATACTCACCTGTTTTTTTATTCTGATATAAACCTACTGCCAGATCAGTCAACATACTGATACATATTACATGGTATTCTTCATCAAAAAGCTTCGTCTCAAAATCACCTTTAGAAATAAATGGCACTTCCCTCACAAGCCTGTCTATACCCTCATCGCCAAGGTGCATCTTTTGCCAGATATTCATCGTATGATTCTGTCCGGTGACTATCACTCCCCTGTCATCAACATAGTTAAATTCCGTAGTTATACTTCCGCCTGTTAGATATGGCTCCACAGCACTCAGATCGCAAGGGCCTTTAAGGAGAACACGTACTCTCTTATCAGCGATTTGATCATGTTTGATCTCCGTTTCGGTATCTTCCGTTATCCAGTCAACCAATCTGTTTTTCTCCAATTTGACTGAAACCGGTTCTTTTATCTCAAATTCAGGGCATCCCAGCTTATTGTACACATACTGTTCTATCCCCATTCCAAGCACTCTGCACGAAAACAGGAAATGTTCCATTATTTTTTCTCTGGTATTAAAGCAATAAAAACCTATTATTCCATAATCCCCGAATTTATCTCTCGCACTGATATATGCACAGTCATTCCAGTCGTTGGTAATAAATCTTACAAGTAAATCCTTGGGATCCCTGTTCTTGGTATAATTGAGCTGATTGCTTCTTGCTACAAGTTCACATATCCTGTCTATATTTTCCAGGCAGTTCCTGTTTATGGTGATTTTTATATCACTCTCCTTAAGGAACTCCTCTTTAGAAGAACTCATTACCTCTGCTGCATTCTTTTTCTCAAGTAATTTATACTGCTTCAGTCTCTTGTGTTCCTTATCGGTTGGTATTGTCTTTGCATAGTAGGTAGTCAGATACGGTATAATATCAGGTCCCGCAATCATAAGGCCTTCTGAATGGAATCTGGCCTCTTCCAGATTCCGTGGATTATCGTCAATAAACAATACATTCTCAGCCCTAAGTCCCATAGCCTTAATTTTTGCCGCAATCTGAGGGCCCTTGTCTTCCCAGTTTATATTGTTAAATACAAACTGGTCTGATACGCCTCCTTTGGAAATCTCATCCATAGCCGGCTCTTCATCATTTTTTGAAGAAATACTGTTCACAACTCCATGGTCGGTGATGCTCTTCACAAGGTCTGCATTGGAGAGAGGCATAATGACTTCTCCCTCACTCAAAATTCCCTGCCAAAATGTATCATCCAGATCCCAGATAATCAGCTTTATACTCTCGTACGGAAATACCTCATAACTATTGTCTTTTGTTATAACTGATGGATTAGGCATTAATAGACCGGAAAGCACCATACTCTCAGTATCGTCCATCCCTTGAAGTACCTCTTTATCAATGATAATGACATTGAAATAAGGTCTGTCAAAAAACTCAATAAGTTCATCCAGGCTGCCAAAAGCCTTTTCCGTTTTCTTTACGATATTAAATAGTTTGTTGTTTTTCTCAACACCATATACCTCAGCGTAAGGGAACAGGCTTCTTATTGCCTTTAGCTCTGCGCCAAGCCCGCAGCCATAATGAAGCACTGCAAATCTGTCTGAAGGGCCAAAAGGTATCTGAGAAATAGCCGTCCCGCTGGCATAAGCATATTTCAAAATATCAAAACCATACTTTTGTACAAACAGCTTATGATGATCCTCAAGAAGAGTCTGATAATCAGTCTTTATGAAACTCTGGCTGCCCGCATGGTATATAAAGCTGTTACGTACCAGCTCCAGTCTGTATCCTCTCTTTAGTATCTCCATGGACAGCGCATCATCTTCGAAGTATCCCGGTGCAAAATCTTCATCAAAACCTCCAATTTCATCCCAGACACTTCTCTTTATAAGCATTGCAAATCCTGAGAGCCTCACTCTTTCAAGATAAGCTCCCGCCATTGGCACGTTATTTTTTTCACCAAATTTGATGTACTCTTCAACCGTATCAAAAGTTACATCTATCTGCTGTTTATTACCTGCATAATTTGAAACACTCCCAACTGCACCAATGTCGTCTGCAGAATAAAGACTCTGTCTCAAAAAATATAGCGCATCAAACACAAGTCTGGTATCGTTGTTCAAAAGAAATACATCTGCCGTCTCATACTCTGTTCCGATACTTGCCTTAACTGCCTGGTTACATGCAGGTCCAAAACCAATATTCTCTTCATTCCTGATAAAAATGATATCTTTCTGATCTGCGAGCCACTTGTCAACTCCATCTGTGGAGGCGTTGTCAACAACCACAATCTTGTATGTGTCAGGTGTCAGTACTTCCCTGATGCTCTCTATATTATTTTTCATCAGATGAATGGAATTATAGGAAACCACAACAATCAACGTCTTGGTATCATTGCCCTGACTCTGGTTATATCCCCCTGTTCTGACATTAGCGCCGCCAGTCAGTGTCAGGTCATCCTCCCATACTTCTTTATATCCATCCTTATACTCCATCTGCGCAGCCTGCAGAAGCTTTTTTGCAGAAATTTTCTGCTGGACTTCAGGGTTATCAAAATATCCCTTATTCTCTTCTATTACACTTTGACCCTTCTCAAATGAGATAGCATCGAAATCCACCCCCAGCCACTTGAAATCCCTCTCGCATATGGTGCTCATATCAAAGAACGATGCCCCCAACCTGAAGGAATGCCATTCCCTAAGCCTATACACCGATGGGTACCGTAAAGCCACAAAAGTTCCATATGTCTCAAACTCACTAAACGCTGAATCATAAATCTTTTCAGGTTCTATTGAATTGATAATCTTCTCCCAAAATCTTGCTCCTTCAATATTTTGATTCTTTTCAATCTCAGCGATCAGCCCTCTCATAATATCGCACCTGAACAACATATGTTCAGAGATGAAAGATCTCTCAATCACTTTGCCGAATCCCGGAAGGATCTTACCCATTGTCTCAAAATACTCAGGATGATATTCATGCTTAAGATCAAAATAGGGCTGCCCGGTCTCAGGACTAAACATATTAATATTTCTACAGGGAATAGTGTCCCCATCCCAAACCATGTAATATTCATCCTTACATATTGCGGAATACTGCATTTTTAAGAACTGCTGATAGTACCAGCCTGTCACGCCCCTGGGAAGAGGCTCACCATTAAGAAGCGGCTCAAGTTTTTTTGTCATACAGACATGAACGTCATCAAAGGCAACTATTTCATTTTCGTCCACCCATCCGGTACGATCTCTTATAGCACTGTTTCTTACGATTTCTCCAACCTTTGGAGTGCCGATAAACATAAGGTTTCCATATTGGAAATTATCCACTAACCTTGGATACAGTGCCAATACTCTTTCGCAATCAGCAGGAGTCACAACTATAAGAACATCAAAGTGTTTATCTGATCCCATTTTATTCCTCTCATTCATTGAACCCAAATGTCTCAAAAACGCAGAAAATCTGATATACTAATTATACATCAACTTTTTTTTTACGTCATTCTGTTAATGGAGTTTTAATATGCAAAAAACTGTAATTGCTATCGTATCCTACAATGCAAAACGATATATGCAGGAATGTATCCAGAGCATACGTGAAAAAGTCACTCCGGGAACATATCTGATTTCAGTAGTTGATAATGCCTCTACGGACGGCATTGCTGACTGGCTTTCACAGCAGCCGGATATTCTTTTAATTCAGAATGATGTGAATATCGGGTTTGGCCCTGCCTGCAACCAGGCAGTAAGAGCAACTAAAGGTACAGAATTCGAAGATGCTGATGTATTTTTTTTAAACAACGACACTGTAATAACTTCCACAGCTCTTCCCCGTATGATTGATACGCTCTATAGTGCTGATGACATTGGTGCAGTGGGCGCCATGGGAAATTATGCCGGAAACAGACAGCAGATAGATGTGGAATTCCCATCTACCGAAGATTATATCCGATTCGGTGAAGGTATTCAGATTCCGGAAGCTGACAGACGTCTTGAGAAAGTACGCCTTAATGGTTTTGCCATGCTCGTAAGACGAAATGTATGGGACGCCGTCGGAGGTTTTGATGAAGATTTTGCCCCGGGCTATTATGAAGATGATGCACTGTCAATTGATATCCTAAAGCTCGGCTACAGACTGATGCTTTCCAGAGACAGTTTTATTTATCATGTAGGGAGCGCCAGCTTTGTTAAAACCGGTACCAATAGGCTTTCTTTTGAACATCATGAGCTCTTTATCCAAAAATATGATTTTGACATACTTGACTATGTATACCCTTGCGGCGCAGTCATGTCACAAATACCATTTGGCAGATCTGACAGTTTCAATGTATTACAGCTGGGATCAGGACTGGGAGCAGAATTAAAAGCAATAAGAAGTCTTTATCCAAATTCAGACGTCATCGGCATTGAGAATAACAATGTCCTTTACAACATATCCAAAAAAACCGAAACCATCTTCCATGACGTAACGGATATGAATTTTGTCTGCGATGACAACACTTTTGATCTTCTGATAGTCGATGAAAACTACCTTGAAACACTGACAGACAATGATAGACAGTTAATTGCCACCAAATGTCGTCCCGGTGCTGTTGAGATCAGTCGTTTACATGAGTACGACACCTTCCCCTTTGACAATGTACGGCTTGTGATATGGGATGATCATGATTACAACGCCACTGTTGCCAATCTTTGGGCAAACTGGGGAATAATGAGCTCTGTATATAAATATGATAATTTTAAAGCCAGGGTCAGAGCTTATGGCATAAAAAACGAAAGTATTCTGCTCTTAAGCAGCGACCCGGGCTTCAGGGGAAACGCCTTTTTCATGATCCCCAATATGTTAAATGCTGCTCCCACTATAATCCCTTATTTAACAGCGCACTATGGTCGCCTGCGTGCAACGGACCCGGGGCACATAAATGCTGCAAGACTTAATATATTCGAAGAGAAATATAATATTTCAAAGAGTTTTGATTCTTATGACAGCTTTCTTGAAGACAGCGGCATAACCGTAACAATAGTAAAAAACTGTTATGACAATATTGACAGAATTCTGGAAATCCTGAGCGAACACAGTCTGACTGATTATATCAAAGCAGCTTATGACAGGCCACATCTCATACGGCTTCTTTCCAATGACTGGAACGACTGTGCCTGCATTACGGCAAGAGACAAGTATACAGATTACGGAATTATCGGCTTCTACTGCTTCAACCAGCGCGAGCAGAAATTTTATGCTTTCGCTTTTTCCTGGTTTGTCACAGGCATGGGCATAGAACAATATGTCTACAACAGCATTGGCAGTCCTGATATAATAGCTGTTGGTCCGGTATGTACCACCCTGCAGAAAGATATATCTGTGCCATGGATAAAACAGATAGAACCCAATGCATCTGATGTTATTTCTGACAAACAGCACAATATCAGGATTCTTCTTAAAGGGAGCAGTGACATCCACTCCATAGAAGATTACCTTGTAGGAGGAGAAATCACCAGCGAATACGACAATATGGCACTACTGTGCAAAGAAGCCCCTTCAGCCCAGGTAAGGCCGGTTTTACCAACGAAATTGTACAGCGTCAGCTATCATATCATAATATACAGCCTGCTGCAGTACAGCTATACCTCCTGGGAGTCTGACAGCGACGGAATGTTGGCAGAGCTGTTCAATACACTTGACAGTCTTTGCTGCAACACGCCCGGCGCCCCGACAATCATCCTACTGTTGGGTTCTGAAATTCCCTTTGAGGGAGGGACTGAAGACGACAAAAAACTGGCTGAGCTTCATAGCGAACTCAGCCAGATCATATACGACTTCGCAGCAGATAACCCTGCTGTAAAAGCCATCAATGTAACAGACTTCATTACTGACCAATCTGATTTTGACAACTCAGTGAACAGGTTCGGGGTAAGAGTCTATTCAGATATAGTAGCCCGCATCGTTGAGCACATCAATGAAAAAGTTGACGCATTATTGGGGCAGTAAATCAGCAAAATTGCACTATGGATTTTCCTAATGTGCCATGTTATCATCTTCAATACAGATGGGGTCCTCAATTAAGAAAGCGAGGAAAACAATGAGTTTGACCAAAAAAGATTTAGAAGCAATAGGAGCAATTATCGAATCCAAAATCGGTAGCTTGGAATCCAAAATAGATGGCTTGGAAAAAGATGTCCAGTATATAAAAGTGGTTCAATTGGAAAACAATGTTCTTCCACGTCTCGAACATATCGGACAGTGCTACTTGGATACATCCAATCGTTACACAACAAGCGCAGACAGGTTCGATAATGCACTCAATGACATTGCCGTAATGAAGATTGCGATACAGAAAAATTCATCTGATATACGAGAGTTGCAGATAAAACAAGCATAACCGACAGGCCGGTGTGGTTAGTTCCCACACCGGTCTAACTTTTCATATTTACATCTTGGCTGCAACAAAATAGTACTGGAAAACTTTGAGTTCTTCTGGATCAATCACGTCAAACGCTTCAGAAATCTTTGTTATGAATTCATTGTCCTCAGGATGGCCGTTATAATTTCGCTGAATACTCAGAACTTTTAGCCCTGCGCTTTCTATCATCTCTTTCGCTGTATCTCTTGTAAAAAATTTCAGATGTGTAGCATCAAGAATGCCTGAGTCAGCGTAATCAAATCGCCCATCACGCATCAGCATCATAATTACAGCATAATGCCTGATATTCGGAAGGCTTATGATAAAAAATCCGTCATCCTTAAGATAAGGCGTGAATCTCTCCAGAGTTGCCTGAGGTTCTCTTAAGTGTTCAAGAACATCCGCACAGATTATATAGTCAAATTGTTTCCGTGTATATGGAATCCCCATGCTTTCAACATCACCCTGAATAACATCTGTTATCTTTCCTCCAATTCTGGCAACGCTGCCAACATATTCTACACCATGAACTTCTGCATTGTGCCAGAGTCTTTTTATCCTGTTGAGGGTACTTCCCATCGCACAGCCAAGCTCAAGAACCTCTATCGGCTTCTCTTTATCAGCGCTGATAAGCTCGATGATTCCTGTTCTTGCATTATTCGAGTAGTCTATATTGCAATCCCATTTCTTTACAAACCTTTCCCTGTTCTCCTCGGTCAGTTTTTCTTCGCTGCCATAGATTGTATGTCTATCCATAGTTTTAAAGATATAGCTGTTAAAGCACAACAATACCTCCATCCCAGACATATTTACTCTGACGCAGAAATCCTTATCCTCATACAGATCCGGAGAAAAAACTTCATCCAGCATTCCAGCTCTATCTATCGCATCCCGGTTAATGAGCATAGCGTGGTCTGACACATAGATTGCTTTTTCATACGCATCAGACATCGGACAGTTTACTGTAGCCGCCAGTTTTATCGCCTCGTTCATGTTGGATGTATCAATATACATTTTCTGATCGATTATGAATTCATTGGTAATCCCTCCAATTACACCGACATTATCTCCCAAATACCTTCCCAGCATAAGATAAAATAGCGAATTGTCTAAAAGCACAGCGTCCGCATCCAGAAGGAATACATCGTTGAAGGCATTGGCAAGTTTTATTCCCTGGTTACATGCCTTAACATATCCCATATCTTCATCTGTCAAACAGCTTGTAATCCCCTCGATTTCCGAAAGCCATTCCCAGGTACCATCTGTTGATGCATCGTCAACGACAACAATCTCATAAAGTCCAGGCATGATAGTAGTAACTATACTGTCCAAACACCTTTTTAAATACTCCGACTGGTTTCTTGCAACAATCACAAAAGACACCTGTCTGATGGAGGCTCCCTGGCTTACAACACTTTCTATATAGCTTTCTATTATCTGTCTGTCCTCTTCTATATCACAATAATGTAGTGCCTGATAAAAGCACAGCAGTGCCTGGTTTAGATTGGTGCGGCCGTAATATTCTCCAAGGGTAAGATAGAGTTCATAATTCCTGTTATCAGAAATAAGCCCCATGGTGATAATGTCAAAAGCCCTGGATAACTGTTCCTTTCCCATATATGCTGTTGCTGCAAGGACGCAGTATTGTGGATCATTCTTAAGCGCCTCAATTTCTCCGCGGAGATTTTCTGTAATGAGTGCATATGCCTTATCAGTTTCACCTGCAGCAATAAGCTCCTGCAATCTTTCCTTTACCGAGTTCATCTCTGCCTTATCTCCCTTCATGGAATTGCTATGTGCATCATTCAGATATGTATCGACAAACAGCTGTCTGGCTTCTTCATATCCCTCCCAGCTGATCTTTCCAAAATCGTGAAGACACCAGGTCTGTTCCTGCCTTGGAACAATTATCTCATAGCCTTTTCGTGTAAACTCCATGGACTGGGATACATCATAAAAATCCCATCCCTTGAAAACGTCTTCCCGCCATTCAATATCAGCGCATGTTGCCATAAGAAAACCGTCCACAAGTGCTGCCTTAAAATCACCGTCACAGAGCACTTTCTCATCAAATGTATCAGCGATATGATCATCACTGAACTCGCTGTGTATAACAGCTCCATACCGTTTTGCATTCCACATAACTCCGGATTCAGGAACACTTTCAGCACCGAACATTCCTATCAGTCCGGCTCTGGGATTTCGGTCAAAGCAATCTATTACTTTATATATAAACCATGGATTAAGAATCCTGATATCCTGATGAAGATACACTTTATACTTTGCATCAGATGAGTGCATGGCCTCATTGTACCCGGCGCACATTGACTTAGCCCCTTTAATTGCCCTGCGTTCAACTGTTATCCCCAAAGGCACCTTCAGCCTGTCAATCCACGCATTCATTTCCGAAAGTTCAGCATCATTGTTATAGCAGGTTATGAAACATATCTTTTCATCACCCACCCTGCTACGTCGCTCATTCCATTTTCCCAAAAGCTCTTTTATATAATCCTCGGCGTAGCAAAAACAGTCTCTTGGCTCACAATTGCCTTTTATCCTATCCAACACATACTTATAATCAAGACAATAGGCGTATATTGTCCGTATCAGTTCCTGCGAGGTGATTCCGTTAGCAAGCATATATGTAAGAAGTACGTTGGCATTCATCTCCGGCCACCATTCAAGCCTTTGACATAACTTCTTAAACATATCAAAAATCAATCTGGCTCCCTGAAAGCTTCCAGCCAATCCAAGAATCCCATGCTTTCCTGACTCTTCATAGGACCTTCTCTCAAGAAAACTCAGCCAGAAATCAAGCTTTTCATCTTTAGACCAACATTCACAGCAGTCATCCTTTTGACTCGACAGATGCTCCCAAATGGCATCATATTCTTTTTTATGTAGCATAGTATTTAGTCTGTCTGTATCCATAATGCATAATCCGCTCTCACATTTCTAAACACAATCATCAAAGCATTATTATCTGTATTTAACTCAATGCAATCAAACTCGTGCCTTCTTTTATTACATATTTTTTTATACGTTTGCCAGTTTGTATTCCAACAGCATCGTCTACACTGTCAATACATAGTGCAAAAATAATTCCACCAGACTTATTTAACCGAACACATCTTTCTATATTTTTATGGAAGCAACCTTTTTCATCGATACCATTTATAAGAACAATGTCAAATGTATTTCTGTCATCATTAACGAGTTCATTTAATTGTTCATCATTTATCTTTTTATATTCACTCTCCGGGCACAGATATCCAAGTATCGTAAGCAGATGATTGGCAACAACCATATTCTGAGAACCAACTTCAAGTATTCTTTTGGAGAATTTAGTCTTTATATGCTCACGAATAAACAATACATCCAACAATGTATAATAAACACAGAGATTCTCCAGAATCACATTCCCATGACAATACAAAGGATGTTTGTCCATATTATCAACTATTAAATTAGGGATTGTTACATCTGTCAGATCAGAGTGAAATGGAATCCTTCCTTTATTTGAAAAGTAATCATCCAGATCAATAAGTATCTCATCACTGTCAAAATCCCTATAAATAAATCTAGAACCCTCTACTACTAAGTTTCCCATATATTTCCTCAACTATTTTTTCCATGTTATAGTAGGTCATACCCCGTTTATATGCTTTTCTTGACATAGCATTCAGTTCCGGATTATTGCATACAAAAATAAGATTTTGCGCAAAGGAATGTACATCATCTATAGGAGAACTTAACCCCGCCTCATCATCACCAATTATGTCCACGTATGCAGATATCTGTGTAATGACAATCGCACAGCCAGAGCATAACGCCTCCGCAGTGGAATTGGGACAACCTCCTTCAAATCTGGATGCAGAAGCATAGACCTTTGCCATTTCATATTCATTATGCAATATTGATCTGTCTTCAATACTTCCGGTGAACTCAACATATTTGACTAATTCAGGGTGTTCCGCAAAATACTTTTCTTTCCATGCAGCAAAATCATCTTCTTCAGGCCCAACTATCTTAAGCTTCCATCCATTTATGCTACTAATAGCCATTGCAAACGCCTCAATCAAATTGTGCACTGCTTTTATGTGATTATTTATCCTTCCCACATACAAAATCGTATTATTCCGCTTTTCAAACGGGAAGTATCCCTGGTCACTGCATTGATCGATCAGGCTATAGTATCCATTTCGTTCACATTCTACTTTCCAGAACCACTTTTTATTTAGAAAATCAGTCATGATCTGGTCTGACTGCCACATAAGATCAATTTTTTCAAAAAAGCTTCTAAATATATTCTCAGCAAACGGTATCCTGTCTGCAAAGTCAATGTTCATATCCAGCGCACATGTTATCATACAATCAGGATTAACTCTCTTAATAGTCTCTGTCATCACAATATTATGGTAAGTAACACCATAAAGCATCAGCAAATCAATCTGAGATCCTGTCTTTTCCAGATATTCAACCTTTGTCTCGACTGTATTATCAGAAATATACTCTATAATCAGCCCCGGCAACAATTCAGCATAGGTATAGGTAACCCCCGGTCCGGTAATCATCGAAACATCACATCCAAATTTCCTGTGAAACAGGTATGGCACAAGGCCTATATCTTTGGCCAGTTCAGCGTTACTCCACGGCCTATCCTCACAAGTTATCATAACCACTTTTCTTCTGTTCATGGTATCCTCATGCAATTTATATCGTTTTTGATCTTACTATATCAAGTATCTGAGCAACTCTGACATCAAAAGTGTGCTCCTGCGTTATTTTATTATGTGCATTTTGAGCAATCGCTCTTCGCTCATCATCATGGCTCAGGTAATAGCCAATCTTTCGCAGCAGATCTTTTCTGTCTTCATAGTAAACATAGTCTTCGTCCGGAAGAAAATGTCTTGCAAGATCCACCTGATAATTAGACAGAAGAAACCCACCCGCTCCCATGATATCATAGGCTCTTAGAGGTATGGCATGTTGAATGCTCCTCAGTGTGATATTGAGATTAATCTTGCTGAGTTTAAACACGTATGGCATGTCTTCAAAATAGTCTGCAGGCCCCATGTTTTGTACCCCTTTGGGCGCAAATGCATTGTTCTGATTGTATGTGTATAGCTTAAGCGGATAACGTTCACCAATCATGGTAAGAATTTCTCTGCGCTCTATTATTGTAGCTTCTCTGTTAATTATAAAATTTGCAAACAGATACTCGAGTGTTTCCGCGGAATCAGGATATGGATATAACTCACTAGCCTTCTGAATATCTGCAGTGATCTCGGGCGACAAGCATTCTTCAACGAAATTGACCCCGTCAACCTGGAGCTGTGCTCTTATTAAACCATCAATATATCCCTTTGTATATGGATTAAGCTTCGGTGCAATCTCCTCATAATACTGCTTTCGTTCAGTATAGAGGGAGCCGACAAAAGAAACCTCAGAGGAGAATTTTTCCAGTTGGTTCGGGGTTGGAATCATTTTGTCGAGACGACGTACAGATGCCGCAAGCGGAAGATACTCAACAGTTTTTATTCCCGCATTTTTAAAGGTCTCGTACTGCTTGGAATCGAACATCAAAACTATGTTACACGGACTGATAACCCGAAAAGAATACAAAAAGATTTCCGGATTGTCGTAAACCCATGACACATACTTAACTCCGGCTAATGCGCATACCTTTGAAACAACCGGAAGAAAATTAAAAGAAAAAACAAAATCAGGCTCATTGTCCCTAATACATTTAACAAAGTGCTCTTCAAAATCAGCATCATTTCTGACCTTTTTTTCATCGTATTCGTATTTATACCTGACAATGTTCAAATGACTACCGGATTGATCGACATAGTTTTCCAACGCATCCAGCATATCTCGGTTTGCAAAAAAAACATCAATATCCAGAAACAATACCTTCATTGCTACTCCATTTCCTCTTACAGGCACAGTCTGTTTTCACTATTTATTATATTTAATTTGACGCCTTATCGCAATAACATGCCTGTTTCATCACAAAAAAGAGCTCCGGAATTCCGGAGCTCTTTTGGTAGTTGCAATGTATGCAAATGACCTCAAATAACTTGTTAAGAATATTAGCCGAGAAGGGAAAGAACACCCTGATTTGACTGGTTAGCCTGTGCCAGCATTGACTGACCTGCCTGTGCAAGGATGTTGTTATTTGAATACTTAACCATCTCTTTAGCCATATCTGTATCACGGATAGCAGATTCAGCTGCAGTTGTATTCTCGTTAACGTTGTCGAGGTTCTTGATTGTGTGCTCAAGTCTGTTCTGAACAGCACCGAGATCAGCTCTCTGGCTGGAAACTGACTTGATAGCGTTCTTAATGTTGTCAATAGCGGTCTGTGCGCCACTCTGGCTCTCAAGATTAACTTTGGACTTATCAACGCCGATGCTTGTAGAATTCATGTTTTTGATCGAAATAGAAATCTGATCATTACTTGAATTATCAGCACCAACCTGAAGCGTAGCAGTATATCCGCTAAGAAGACCAGTGTCGTTAAACTTGGTTGTGGATGCTGTACGATTGATCTCACTTGCAAGAGCGTTAACTTCCTGCTGGATATACTTACGATCCTCATCCTGAAGAGTTCCGTTAGCTGCCTTTGTTGCAAGCTCGTCCATTCTCTGAAGCATCTCATGAACTTCATTAAGAGCACCTTCAGCTGTCTGAACTGCAGAGATACCATCCTGAGCGTTAGAAGAAGCCTGTGTAAGGCCCTTGATCTGACGTCTCATCTTTTCGGAAATTGCAAGACCTGCTGCATCATCTGCTGCTCTGTTGATCTTGTAACCGGATGATAACTTCTCGCTTGACTTTGCCTGTACACCAGTTGTGATGCCAAGCTGTCTGTTTGCATTCATTGCTGTGACGTTGTGTTGTACTACCATAATTTTCCTCCTTGAATTTGTACGGCAGCATCCTTGCTGCTCGTTTGCTTGTTTTGAAACCGCCTTTATGCTGGCTAAAAGCAGTCTCTGTTCTTTTTTACACTTTTATTATCGTCTATAATTGTTAAAACTTAATAGGTAAAATTATAAAAAAAATATAAACTTTTTAGCAATACATGTCTTCTCTATCATCATTAAAAAAGAGACTCCGGTATTCCGGAGCCTCCTTAGTATCCAATATTTACTGAAGCAGTGAGAGAACACCCTGATTTGTCTGATTGGCCTGTGCAAGCATTGACTGACCCGCCTGTGCCAGGATATTGTTATTTGAATATCTAACCATCTCCTTGGCCATATCCGTATCACGAATCTGTGATTCTGCAGCTGTTGTATTCTCTGTAACATTATCCAGATTCTTGATGGTATGCTCAAGTCTGTTCTGTACAGCACCGAGATCTGCTCTTTGACTTGATACAGACTTAATTGCCACCTTAACAGTATCAATAGCCCCCTGTGCCCCTGATTGTGTAGACATATCCAGCGAATCAACGCCTATACCTGCAGAATTCATAGGTGCAATACTAAAGGTAATCCTATCATCAGCTGTATTATCTGCTCCTACCTGAAGATCTTTACTCCAGTTTCCGTCCAGCAGATATGTATCATTGAACTTTGTTGTGGATGCTGTACGGTTAATCTCAGAAATGAGTGAGCACACTTCCTGTTGAATGTACTGGCGGTCCTCATCCTGCAGAGTTCCATTGGCAGCTTTAGTTGCAAGCTCATCCATTCTCTGAAGCATGTCGTGTACTTCATTAAGTGCGCCCTCTGCTGTCTGAACTGCTGAGATACCGTCCTGAGCATTTGAAGAAGCCTGTGTAAGACCTCTGATCTGACGTCTCATCTTCTCGGAAATTGCAAGACCTGCTGCATCATCTGCCGCTCTGTTGATCTGATAACCGGATGAGAGTTTCTCACTTGACTTTGCCTGGACATTAGTTGTGATACCAAGCTGTCTGTTAGAGTTCATCGCTGTAATATTGTGTTGTACTACCATATCTTATCCTCCATGAACGGGGCCCGCTTCCCTGCTGCCTTTCCATTATTATTTTTGTGCAGCTTTCGCGGAGTCCCTTCCATGGCTGCTTTTGTTTTGTTTTTACACTAATAATATCGGCAGTCTTCAGAACAAATTAACCCCTTTTCGAATTATTTTTTCAGTTTTCTATGCAATTAGAAATTTTTTTACAATTCTTCAAATTTGCTATAAAGAAAAAAGAGGCATCAGCCGATATATGGCTGATGCCCTATTTGAGTTATACTTGATCAGTTCTTTTTGTCCATGAACTGCGGCGGAATGTTCTTGAAATTGTTCATGGTCTGATAATAATTAAATGCCGCCGCCGATGTCTGTTTACTTTGGTTCATATGACTTCTGGATGTATGAAAATACTGTTCAGCAAGCTTTTTATTTCTGTGCTCTTCCGCCTCTATTGATGCACTGAGTCCTGTTATCTCCTGAATAAGTGCCTGCATCCTTTTTATCTGATCTGCATACTGCGCCTTATTCGCTCCAATCTCTTCTTTTACTCTGTCAAAGAGAGTCTGAAATCCATCATCCAAAGCTATCAGTTCATCAATATAGCCCCCCTTCACATCAAGGGTCCTGTCAAATGCCTCAAAGCTGACATTTTCTGGATCTGACAATATATCTTTCTGTTTTGAATTCTCATCAAGAATCCTCTTCATAATCTCTATCTTCTTGATGAGACTCTCTTCCAACATGTCAAGACTCGCCGATACCATAATCACGCATCCTTTACCACAATATGATTGGCCTTCATAACCTGTACCCAGGTATCCCTTATGGCATGCATATGCTCATTGAGCTCATCCACTATCTCCTTGTCCTTGGTCATATTAGCTTCAACGAGACGCCTTGCTATATATGAGTACATGTTTTCAAAATCCTGAGCAACAGGATACTTCATATCCAGTGTATTTCTGAGATAATCAATAATCTTCTCAGTCTTCATAATATTAGTGTGTGCCTTCTGGATATCATTATTCTCAATTGCAAAGCTTGCAATGTTCAGAAACTTAATTGAGCCGTCATAAAGCATGAGTGTAAGCTCCGGGCCACTGGCAGCGTTGACTTTATTGTTCTTATACTGAGCATATGCAGCTCTCTGTTGTGCTGTAAGTACCGGCATAATTATCCCTCACATTCTTTTTTCCAATTATACCAAAAAATAATTTAAAATTTAAGTTCAGCCACCAAAGAAGCTTGAAAGCGAACCACTGCTGGAATTAATTTTGGCAAGTGCAGTCTCCATAGTGGAGAATTTCTTGTAGAGCTTGTCCTGAGCCGCCTCAAGCGCTTTCTGTGCGTCAGAGATCTTGGTAGTATAGGAACTGTACTGCGATGCCATCAGCTTATCCTCATAAATTGTATAGGAACTGCTATAGTCGGAACCTTTCATAAGGTCTGAGAGCTTGCCATATACTGCCTGGGATAGCTGTGTAAAAAAGCTCTTTACTGCATCCGGATCCGTTGAGATCATGGCACTTAGTATATCAGTATTTCCACTGGTGGTACTGTCATTTTTATCGCCGTCGATATGCAGTGCGTCTCTTTCATTTTCTTCAGTGTTGAAATAACTACCTGTAGCTATTCCAAAGCTGCTCAGATACATTTTGGAAGTCGTACCATCTTTCAAAGTAATTTCAAACCCACTTCCCATGATGTCCCTGAGACCATTTTTAACATTGGACAAGGTCTCATCACCGCTCAGGAGACCATCTTTTATCTTATTTTCCCACTCCTCGATCTCTTTTTCAGACATCTCGTCTTTCTGATCATCGGTGAGCATACTGTACTTTTTAGCCTTATCTGCATTATACGCCGTCGAAATCTCTTTCATCAAGTCATTATATTCTTTTAACAAGTTCTTGATATTATCATATATTCCGCTGGTATCCTGCTTGGTGCTAAGAGTAATATTCTCAGCTACTTCTTTAGCCGTAATAGTTAATCCGTTGATGCTAAAAGTATTACTGTTAGATGTATACTCTTCTCCATTAAGCTCTATTTTGGCACTTGACCCCTTGACATACTTGGTACTGTCAAGTCCAAGCTTTGATGCAGCATCTGAAGATGTCACATAGAAATTATAGTCTTCACCTTGTTTCTTGGAAGAAGCAAAGAATCTGTTATTGGCTTCATCGTAGTTGAAGTCCATCTCAATTCCGCTCTCAGATGCCTTGGTTTTAAGTTTTGACAGAACTTCATCTATTGTATCCCCGGCATCAATATCAACCGTCATACTGCTTGTTGCAGAATCGGCTGTTTTTCCAACCTTTATCTCAAGGCTTGTGCTCTCTGTTATACCCAGCTGCTCCATTGTTGTAGCTTTTGTAGCTTTTTTGGCTACAGCATTTTCGCCCTCACCCTCCGTGTATGTCACTTCATTTCCAGTCAGATACGCCGCCTTTGCAAGGGACTTTATGTTAAGTGTCTGGTCAGTCATCATTGCATTATCACCCGTCACAACAGAGACTGCCGATGAATTAGATGCCGTAGTCGTCTTCTTTGTATATGCGGATGAAAATCTCATGCTGCTAAGTGTCCCATTATAAAAGGACACTACCTTCTTATTGAGCTCCTTCCACTTGTCCTGTTTCCAGGTGAGTTTCTTCTGATCACCCTTGTGATTGTCCAGCTTCGTCTGCTTGGTCTGTGTTAACGCAGTTATGATACTCTCAGTATCAAGGCCTGAATTCATTCCCGTTATTCGTATAGGCATATTTGTTCTCCTTTCTCAATCCATGAGCATGTTACGTTGACATCCCTGTCGCACCGCATCCCTGGGTGCACAATATTCATCCTGTCTGCGGTGTTGAGTTACTGTTTTACCTCTTTTCGTCCACCATGATTCCTGCGATCTCCCAAACCTTGGCAATCATATCCAGAGTCTCCTCCGGCGGAAATTCCTTGATAACCTTCTTGGTGTCCTTGTCGACCATCTTGATGGTGACGCGGTTTGTCTTGTCATGGATGCCAAATACAGCTTCTGCGTTGGATTTGACATTCTTGGTCATCTCGGAGATTGCCTTTCTGACCTTCTCATTGTCCTCCTGGATCTGCTCCTCAGTGGCCTCATATTTTTCCATTGATTTGGAGAAATTCTGAGCTCCACCCTGGGAATCGCTCTTAGAGCCGGAAGTGTTATCCGCTGTCTCGACTTTAAGTTCCATAGTTGGTGCGGCAGCCTCAAAGTTTGCAAGCGAAGACCCCGACTGGTTCTGATCCTGTACCTGTGTTTTTACCTGCGGCGAAGTCTGCTGTATAAGCGGACTAAAGCCATTAATTGCTTCCATTCCCATTTTCCTTACCTCCGTGTCGGGACTGGGCGTCCAAACCTTATATGATACGCTACCTTTCCTGCATAGAAACATAGTGTTTCTACACGATTTCTTATCTCCTATATCGGTAAGGATAGTTTATTCTTTATAGTTTTGTACCGAAAAAAAGAAGAATTAATAAAAATTTTAGAATTTTAACTTTTTTAACTTTATCCGCAATCAAAAGTTAAATCTTCTCGCATAATCTTAATATTTTCGTAAGGTGTCCGGCATACGAAAATTTCTCAAACACCTTCATCTGCCCATTTATTGCAATCTCTTTTCTCTCTTCCTCATGCTCCAGGTAATAGGCTGCTTTTTCAAGCATCTCCTCCGGTGTGCGGGCTATCGCCAGTTCTTCCCCATCAGCAAACTGTTCTGCAATTTCAGGTGTATAGCTTGTCAAAAGAAATCCTCCCGCAGCCATAACATCCATGACGCGTAAGGGGATTCCCGACGGTATGCAGCGCATGGTGATATTGATATTGATTTTGCTGTTATGAAACACCTTGGGCATGCTATGTATATAGTCAGCGGTTCCGAGGTTGGTCACACCCGGGATATCTTTTGCATCGGGAGTGGTATAAATCACGGTATTGAAGTTTCCTCCAAGTTCCTCTATGATTCTTCTCCTCTCAAGTACCGTTACCTTTTTGCGAAGAATGTCCAGAATAACACGGTTGTAATCAATGTTGAACTTCCCTGTGTTTTCGAAATTGATGCGGGATCTGAGGACTTCCATGATATCCTCGGAGATCACTCTCTCATCGCCAATGATGTCAGCTCCGAATATGCGCTGCTGGGCGTCGAACACATCGTCAAGATATGATCTGATGCTCTCCGGAAAATCTGCCCGATCATAGAAGTTAAACTCGTTGTCGTAGAGGTTGCCGATAAAGGAAACGTCGTGGGTATATTCAGGAGCTGCTTTCGAAATTTTGGTATCATCTCCCGGAGCGGGGTCTCCGAGCAGCGCATATCCTGACTCCCTCATCCTTTCAACATTAACTGCCAGCGGTGTGTGGTGCACTGTGGTATATCCCTTTCCCTTAAGTTCAAGATACAGCATTCTGTCAAATATGTGGACACGGTTGACAGAGTTGCCCAGTGCATCGCAATACAGCGGATAATGCGGGCAGTCAAATACCCATGAGATGTATGGAACATTATACTTCTGACAGACTTCAGACACCTCCATAAAAAAATCAAAGCTGAACACAGCGTCATAAAATCTGACGCCGTCTTCAGCTCTTTTCAGTCTCTCTTCAAGATCACTGCGGGAAGACTCCCTTATACTGCCATCGGGGAGCCTTGCCTCGATCACATCAACGCGATATCCCAGCCTTCTCATGGCATCCCGGCAGTCCTCGCCGTTAAATTCAGCCCAGTCATAGTATAGGATACGCATTTAATTGTTCAATCCTCTCTTTAAACATCTCAGCCAGCTCTTTCCTATCACCAAACCACTCATAGTCTATCTCACTTATCTGGTTCAGACCAATTTCCTTTACCGCCTCTATTGCTGCCTGTCGCTGAGTAATATGCCTGGGCAGTGTTGTCTGGCAAAGAGCTCCGTCTAATGTATCATAAGCTTTGAAGGACTGATTAAAGTCCATGAGGTCATGGAGTCTTATGGGACGGCCAGTCCGGTTGTCCATTAGGATCCCCCAGTTGCCCCAGTGCCTGTCGGTGTTGCCCACAAGGTAATCTATAATGTTCATCATAAAATAGCCATGGGCGTCTATACGGATTATTTCACCGATCGGGTCAATGTCATGATTAGCCGCATAGATTTCAAAAGCCTCGCGGGTAAATATGCTATGGGCCTTATCTGTTATGATACGGCAGGATGATACAGGTGAATTGTCGTAGAAGTCCTCTTCATATGTCACCTGATTGCAGTCAAAACATCTGGCTATCCTGCTGGCGAGAAGCTCATTTCGGACATTTTCCTGTGCACCGTCCTTGAGAAGATAAAAACCATCCTCTTTTCTGAGCCAGGCCTTTGGAAAGACCCCGCTGGTGGATGCATTATCTGCAATGAGATGAGCGTTTTCAACAGTCATCGACTTTCCTCTGAGGGACAATTCCACAAAGGCATTGGACAGGTGATTATCATACAGGTTTATGGAAGAAAAGCTTATGTTCTCCTCCATGTCTTTTACCCAATAGATATCTGTCAGTGTGAGACAGTGATAGCTCAGAGCAATCTGCGCACGCTCCTTATCGGTGCGTCCCTGCATAGCACCGATACTGCTAAGAATTTCCTTGGCATACTGCCTGTCAAGGGTCAGAACCCGTGAGGCACACCAGAAATTGAAATTACCGATATTGTTGACTCTGGTATCAATGTCATCTGTTTCTTCAAGCCACAGGTCATAGGGCATGAAGTCAGGGACCAGAACTTTAGCAAGACCATTTTTATTCAATTGTGCTATGCATCGTTCACCATGCATTATCAGCCAAAAATCACTCATTTCGTTTTCCCTATTGAACAGCGCAATAGCACTTTTAGCTCAGCTTATTGCATCTGTATACTGTGCCCAGTATCTGAGAATATAGTCATCATCAACTTCTCCGTTGAGCCAGCGACCTATCTCATTCTCTTCAGCTAAAAGCTCGTCTTTTCTCCTGGCATTCTTTGGATCCAGACAGGTAAGTCTAATAAGCTCCTTAATCTTGTTGAGATATGATTCAGTGTAATCTTCCCTGGCAACACCTTTTCTGTAATTATTCCTGGCTCTCACCATACGCCTGACTTCACCATCCACATTTGAAAGCTGTTCCTTAATATCAAGTTTATTCCATCTCTCGCTTGTCATCGGATTCCCTCCCTATTTAATTCTAACACGCTGTATAATCCCAGGCAAAGTCCCTCATGTGCCACTTACAACACCACTTACAACATCACTTACAGTCCTCTAAGATAGTCTGCAACATTGATATATTCACATCCTTCCAGGACAAGCCCTGTATCTCCATTATACAAAACATACCTTCCTGTTATCTTTCCGAATCTCTTTTCCGTACTGTCACAGTGTTCTTTACTGATAAGATGCTTCAATTGCCGGGCATCTGCCTTTGCGCTGTGCTTTATCTCATACACCTCACAGGTATCCGTCCGGGTATCGTATATGACCATGTCAAACTCTCCAACATCAAACAAAAGCTTGAACACACGCTTAGTCCTTGGCAGCACTTTTTTTGTCTCCAGAAATACAATGTCCTCCAGCATTATCCCCCGAACATCTTCAAGAATCCTGCGCTCAATAAGAAGCTTCTCCCTCTCACTTAGCTGTTTGAACTCAGCAAAGCGCATCAGGGAATAGACAAGAGCCTGTGCCTGACAGTATCTCATACCCGGCTGGGTGAAGATCACACGTCCGGCCAAATCCTCCTCCGCTTCCATAGTTGATTCGATGTCCGCAAAATCTATCAGGTCAAGATCTTTTAGATACTCCCTGATTTCATCAGCTGCAGATTGCGAAACCGGCTCTTTGAGCTTCTCTTTTTCCAGTATTCCAAGGATCTTTTTTAGCCTTGCGATGACATCCGAAACATCCAGTTCATCCAGAGCATCCGTTCTTTTTTCCTCGTCCGGTGAAGAACGCAGCATCTGGGCAGCGGACCTTAAATCCCTGGAAATAAACCTTTTCAGGATCACTTCTTTTGTGAACTCATGATTCATGTCCTGTATTATTCTGTTAATGGCACTGGTAAGCTCATCTGCCTCATAGAGTTTCTTAAGATGCCTGAAATGTCCGCCTTCCTGGTAAAGTGCCAGAGAATGCTGTATATTTTTACAGATTGCTGTGTCAATATACCGACGTGCAGTCTCATCATCCCTGAAAGAAGCCCCCTCATCATTGACTTCTTCTTTTTCAAACCCAAGCTCACCCGCCTTCAGCGTCCCACCATACCTGATATATTCATCCACACTGACCACGCCAAGAAGCCTTGCATGCTCCCTGAAAGGAATGAAGGTCGTATGCACCATAAGCGCTCTGTCGTAGAGTTCTTCATTGGATGTAAGATAGAACCCGAGAGAATCTGTACCCGAGAGGACAATTTTCATGCCGCCCGCAGCATAAACATCTGAGAAAAGAGACGCCGAATCAATAAAATCACTCACAAGAGTAACCTCATCTATAAAAACATACTTGTAGCCGTATCTGCGCAGTGTCTTAAGGTCTTTGTTGATATCAGCCATGGTATCTGCCTGAGTGGCCTTAATGTATGCGGTCCTTAGAAAATCCTCACCCTCCATATCAAGGATCAGCTGTCTTATAAGCGTTGTCTTACCTGTTCTGCGAAGTCCGTATATAATGCATACTCTGTCTTCTATATCGCCAAAAAGATATCTTCTGATAGTTTCAAAACAGTCACGCTTCTCAAAGCCTTCTGCCACTGATACCATTCTCGAAAGACTTTCTCCCAATAGCGCATTTGCATTAAGCTCAGGTTCCTGTTCCGGTCGAAACAACAACGGCTCATGCTTTTTGAGTTCTGCCAGGTATGCTTTCAATCTCTTCTCAAGCTCTTTGCGCCTCTCTATTTCTTCTTTCATACTATCAGCCTCAGTCTCAGTCAGGATATCGTAATGTCTTTTTCCATCGGAGTCCTTCCACTGATGATAATGATAGTATTTATTGTTAATCTTCTTTTTTGTAACTCCACCCTTTGGGAGACCATCAATCTGCCTCTGCAATTCCTGTGCTTTTCTATCCATATCACTCACCATAATACGACCTATATGTCTCAATAAAATTTTAACTCATATTAACCCACATGTCCATGAGTTAATACGAGTTAAATATTCAATCTCCCCAGAGACAGTCGAGACAAAAAAGGCGCCCCACATTTCGCGGAGCACCTTCAGTTTTTTGTTTATTTAAGAGACGTCCATAAAACTAAATCTCTATCACAGCAGCTTCTTGAGAGCCTCAACTCCGGCCACGTCTGTAGCCTGCTTGTTCTCATTCTGGATCTGGATATACACTTCTTTCCTGTGTATCGGGATCTCCTTGGGGGCAGAGATGCCGAGTTTGATCTGGTCGCCCCTTATGTCAAGGACCGTTATCTCAATGTTGTTATTGATGACAATGGCCTCGTTCTTTCTTCTTGATAATGCCAGCATATTCAGCCCTCCTTAGCGTCCTTGTTCTTCTTAAGAATGTCATATATAGGGAACTTAACAGGGTAATCATCATTCTCGACGATGGACTGAACACCCTTAAGCTCTGCCACATTGATAACAAAAGGTCCCATCAGGTTGACAGTCATCTTGGTCAGATCATGGGGAACTGTCACAGTTACAAGAACAAGAATATCTTCATCCTTGAGTTCTCCTATATCTGCAATTGTCGCCTTGTCAATTTCGGGGCTGTAATCGGGGCAGACCATCAGAGGATCGATGACCGGCATTGCAAATCCGGGCTCTTCGATTGACTGAAGCCACTGTATGGAAGCTGAGTCATCCTCTTCATCGTGCATCAGGGTAAATCTCTTAAGATCGGGGAATCCGATAATCCCATTAGGGAAATTAATAATCTTGCTATCATCAATTTCTACTTCGCCAAATACTCTTGTTGTTAATTTCATGCTGTAACCTCCGTAAATGTGTTGGTGTACGCTAAATATGCAGATTATCCCGCAGCATTAATTATATACGCTATTTCGTACAAATTCCACTATTTTATACACAATCTGATGATTACATGATCAGAGATAATTCAGTAATGATGTATTGCTGATCTTGCCGGTTGCCATAAGGCTTGCTTCGTAAGTCACCTGGGCCGTGGTCAGCTTGGTGGCAGCTTCTGCAAGATCTATGTCCTCATTCTCTGACTGCAGCGTCTTGAAGGTTGTTGTCTGGGTCATGAGCCTGTCCGAAATAAGATCAAGTCTTTTTGACCTGGTGCCGTTATCCGTCACCGCTATATTGGCCACATCCAGTGCCTTCTGCACGGAAGTGATCTTGTGCTCAAATTCCTTCTGGATTTCCTCCCTCATATAGTCGTAGGCCTTCTGGGCGGCAGCTATTTTGTTCTCTATCTCAGGCTTATCGGCATCTGAAGCTGCGCTGAGCTCATTCTTCAGGGTCTTTAATGTCGTATTGACCTTTTTGATCTCGCTGAGCATATTGCTAAGGTCTTCTGCATCTCTTTTAACATTTGGTGTGAAGGCTGCATCCGCTGTGGTGTTTACCACCACTGATTGGGCAAATCCCACATCATAGGCTATGTCATGGGGTGCTGTTCCCTTGTTATACAGGATCTCATTTCCATTTGCATCAGTATATGTGCAGGAAAAGAGATGTTCAGGCTTGATATCGCCTTTGTCCCACTCTTTTTTTGCGTAATCCACGCCGATTGACTTCGCATTGATGATGTCAGGAAGGCTTGAGAGTTTGTTCTTGAGATAGTCGTTCATCAGGATCTCGCCGGTGGCTGCATTTAAATACACAAGTGCCTGATCCGTATCATCAGCAGCAATGGTTTCATACGCTTTATCCTTATCCTTTTCGGATGTTGTTGTATATATTATGTTTTCTGCCTTTATATCCAAATAAGATTCATAATAGGAGGAATGAATGCTGCCATTTGATGTGACATTTATTACTTCCCGGCTTTTTGTGCCGTCTGTATTATGAGGAGTAGACATTTCGCGTTCCATTGTAACGGTGCCATCGCTGTTGATCCTGGCAATGAAACCTGTTGAACCGACTGTCATTTCGTAGGACTGATCAATGGCGGGAAGCACCGGAATGCTTATGGTCTCCTGCCCTGTATCGGTTGTAAAAGTGATCTTTGATTCTGCTCTGTCCTCAACACTTGAAACCACATCCAGCTGTGGAGAACTGCTGGTCTTGTCGTACACTCCTTCTTTTGTTATTTGCATAGTATAACTTTCTGCCGGACTTGTGTTGGAGTTAGTTGCGCTTACCGTGTAACTTCCATCCGAGTTCTTAGTAGAGGTATAGCTTATTCCATCGCTGACTATCCCATACCCGTTTGTAGGAACAGCTGCGTAGCGTGTTGTTCCGTCCGGGGTCTGATATGTCAGATTTACGGTTTCTATAGTACTTGTGACAGTACTGGTGGCAGGCTGCTTAAATGCCTCCCTGTACATTATGGAAGGAGTAGATTCAAGCTGATCTTCTATATAATTTAATTTTTTATATGACAGCCTAAGTCTTCCGACATTCTTTTCCTGTATATCACTCTCTAACGTTGCAACGCCTTCATCCAGCATGTATCTGCCGTTTACCCTGTTGGATTCACCTATATCACCTGCGTTGAACTCGTCCATTATAGCCTTATAATCTGCCGACGTAGCCTTATCAAAGGAAAGAGGTGTCTCTGTCCTGTAGCCGGTGAACACATATCTTCCAGCAAAATCCACGTTTCCTGTTGCGTAATACTCTTTTGCCAGGGAATCTATCTGTGTGACTATCGTATCAAGATCATCCAGTGTCAGATCCTTATTGGCGCCCTTAGTTGCCTGTTTGACACAGTCCGTCAAAACAGCTGTCACCGTTGAAAGTGCATCAGCTGTAACATTCAGCCAGCTCTCAGCATCCTTGGCATTCTTCTCATAGTACTGGGACAGCTGCACTACGTTGCTCCTAAGTCGCAGCGCCCTTATTGCGATGACCGGGTCTTCTGATGGACGCGTTATCTTCTTTCCGGTGGACATCATGGTGTTCAGGGTGTCCTCAGCAATTTTGTTATTATTAATATTGTAAAGTGAATTGTTCTGCATGATCTTATTGGTGATGCGCATAATAATCCTCCGAAACCAAAAACATGAATCCTGTTCCCGAAATGTGCATGAATTGCACATTACTGCAGTGAACATTGTCAGACTTTCCATGTCCCAAATAAGCGCATCCTTGCAGAATATCAGACTTTTCATCTCTTATATCGTCCTGAACCCGGATTTACTTAACAGTTCTTTAACACAAAAAAGCCTTGATTACTGCCTCAATTTCATTGGTACCAAGAGGGCTTGTGGACGTCTCTTCCGTTATGATCAGATTTTTTCCTGTATAAATTCCATCCCTTGCATAATCCTTAATTCTCGCGACAGAATGCCTTGCATATTCCCTATCATCCATCATTCCTCTGTGTTCCCAATAAAACTCTTTTCTGCTCTTCACATTTAAAACAGTAAAATCCGGATAAATTATCATCCCATTTTTCAACGTCAGTGGGTGCTCATACTTATATGGTACGCCAAATCTTGCCAGCGCATTGGCAATATTCAGCTCGGATTTCGATCTTACTCTTTCTTTCCTGATAGTCTCGTAACAGGGGACATTATCCCCTATTTCCTTGCGATCATAAGATTCTTTTAACCACCAGTTTGCATAGTCTCCATCATCAACATCTATAGGGCTTATAAGTGATTTTACTTCAGTGAAATTATTCGAATACACTTTGGGAATTTCATTTGAATATTTATCAGAACATTTAAGAAATTTTTCAAGATTTATCGCTTCCTGTTTCAGAAGCTTTAGAATTTTTTCATTATAGGATTTTTGCAGGTATCTACTGATACTTACCAGATCACCCTTTTGCATATATCTGCCACTTTTATCACCTGGGTTTTTCCTCAAATAATATTGAATCCGTCCATGCGATTTGACTATATGAATCTTTCCCTCAGGAGCTTTTGCAAGATAATCCTCTATATCATTAATTACCTGTTCCAGCTCTGAAAGGCGTCTTTCCGCATCTGAGTAAATGTCTGTTCTCGAAAGTAATGTTGGTTGTTTTTTGTTTTTCGTACTATTGTTCCTCCTGTTTGTTTGCGTTGACGGCATCGTTCCTGATTTATATCCGCTTATTCGATGCCTATATTCCTTTTGATCTTGCTGAACAGCAGCGAGTTTTACCATATGATTCTTTTTCGATGTCTATTTCCTTTGTTCTTACCCATTTTGGGCATCAATTGTTTGCCATAACCTCTTTTCCGATGCCCATTCCCTTCATTCACAGCCTATTTCAGCATCGATTATTTGCCAAAATCTCTTTTCCGATGCCCATTCCCTTCATCCACAGCCAATTTCGGCATCGATTATTTGCCAAAATCTCTTTTCCGATGCCCATTCCCTTCATCCACAGCCAATTTCGGCATCGATTATTTGCCAAAATCTCTTTTCCGATGCCTACCACCCTTTTTGCCAGCTCACTCAGCACCGTCATGGTAACACCGATAATCGATAATTCCCCCTAAGTAATTCAATGCCGTTAAGCGATATATCACAACTAAACACGGTTATCCGGAGCAATTGAGCTAGAGCACTGACAACCTCTAAAGTATTTACACAATCTCTAAACAGGAAATTGTCGCTTCAGAATAGAAGAAGCATAAGAATCAAAAGAATAATCATATCAAAATACATTGAACACTATACACAAGAAGTCTCGAATTGTAAAGAGTAAAACCAAGAGCCCCTGCAGATCAACCCCTGCAGATATTTTGTATCTGCAGGGGTTCCACACACTTCATAAGGTTGTTTTGTTTTATCTTGCATCGATCCCTGATCAGACACCTGTCTGCAGGATAAGTCTGTCATAGATCTCCGAAAGCACTTGTATCATCTTGGATGAGAGGTTATATGCATTCTGGAATTTGACCAGATTTGCAGCCTCCTCGTCCTCATCCACACCAGTATCAGAAAGTCTCTGGTTGGCTATAGTATTCTCAAGGGAAAGATATGTTTCCTCCAGAGTCTGGGAATTGCTCTTATTAAGGGCCACATCTCCCAGCACCTTGGTGAGGAATTCTCCGGCACTGGCACCTCTGAAGATCTTTTTCTTCTTCATCACGTCCATAAGCCTTTCGATGTTCAGAAACTCCGATTCACCCTCTGTCACATCGGACTTGGTGGCCAGTCTGTCGGCATTGTCCATGAGAACGGAGCTGACAGTAAAGTTCCCGCCTCTTAAGGTGTAATATCCCTTGTTCTCAGAAAGTGTTGTCAGCTGTTCATAACTGTACTCCGCTGCTGAGTTCATATCCATTGCACCGGTCAGGACATATACGCCCTCTAGTGAATCAGAAGTATATCCGGTGGTCATTATCTGGTTCATTGAGTCCGAAAATCTGCGGATCCACTCGTTCATCTGCTCCATATAATATGGAATACCCTGATAACTGTTGGCATAGCCAACGCTGACGGTTGTCCCGCTGTCAGGGATGCTGGAAAGGCTCTCCAGGTCCATGGTGAATTGATAAGTTGAGTCTCCGTCATAAGCCCAGCTGTCATATTTATAGTACTTTGCACCGACTCTTATTGAGCCGTCAATTGGAAGTGCACACTGTGCCATGTCCTTTAAGTAGTTGGCATCCACCTTAACTTCGACTGTAACTTTGGCAAGATTCTCAAGGGGATAGTTACTTGAATAGGAGCCGTTATAATACGACTTGACACCTCCCTTCGTAACAACAGTGTATGCAACACCATCTATAGTCTCCGTTGTTTCCGTGCTTGTGTCACTTTCTGTTTTTCCGTGAAAATATGCTCCATTATTTCCGTCTCTTATAGCAAGAAGCCCCTGCAGTTCTCCGCCGATAAGCATTGAATCCATCGAAAAATCCGCAAGCTCTTTAACATTATCGCCGTCTTTATACTGGCTGCTGCCCCATTTCAGGTCAACAAGTCCCTTGATATCATTCTGGTTAGTTGCTCCATCGTCATCTCTGGAGACTGCGATCAGCTTTTTATACTCATAGGTGTCCACCAGCTGATATGCACCGGCAACCCAGATCTGAAATCTTGTTGCACCGGTATCCCTGTCAGGCTGTGTCTCATCAACAATAGGGTCTTCCTTGGTTTCAACAGCAACTATCTTTGAGAGCTCATCCACAAGAAGATCTCTTTTATCCCTGAGTTCGTTGGCCGTTGTCCCGGTCATCTCAATGATATTGATCTGCTTGTTTATGGCTGCAACCTCCTGGGCGATAGAACTTATCCTGTCAGCACAGAGCTTGACTTCTGCATTGACATCAAACTGCTCGCTCTGGAGTCTGTCATAAGTATTGTTAAAATACTCGGTAATACTCTTAAGTCCTGAAATAAAGGTGGTCTTTGTCTCTGTGGTACCTGCTGCAATCTTTACAGCTTCAAGGGAAGACTGCATCTTGTTGAAAAGAGATGAAAATCCCGTTGTACCATCATCATCCAGATACTCTTCTATGAGTCCGTTGTAATAATTCTTCTGACTGTAGTTGCCCAGAAGAGTCTCATTTGCCCTGTACTTCACATCATAAAAGCTGTCCCTTACCCTGTCGATCGAGATAGTATCAACACCGGAACCTGCACTTCCGTAGGTAGAGAAAACCCTCAGAGCTTCGCTGGCTGCCTGTGTTACCTTCTGCCTGCTGTAGCCGTTGGTATTGGCATTCGATATGTTGTTTGCTGTGGTATTTAAGGCCGCATTGGCTGCCCTAAGTCCAGATCCCGCGATATTAAGTCCGAAAAATTGAGATGGCATAGGCTTACTCCTTTATGAACCCAGCGTTGTAACAAGATGTTCAAGCATTTCACTGACTACATTTATGAAGCGGCTCGAAGCATTATATGCGTTCTGGAACATGATCATGAACTCCAGTTCCTCGTCGCTCGATACGCCAACTATCTGTTCCCTTGCAGCTTCTACGGATGATACCGTCATTTCCTGGGACGATCTTATGCTCTCTAACACGTCTCCGGTATTGGCAACCTGGGAAACAAGGCTGTTGTAATAGCTTATGAAGCTGTTCTTTGTCGTAACTCCGGGGTTAAGGGTGTACTGCTCTTTCGTAAAAGCTTCTTTTAAAAGTGTCGTGGTCACATTGTCTTCACTTCCGTCAACCTTCCTGAAGGTGAAAAGAGTCGGATCCTGTACGAGCAGCGGATTGATCTGGGCATTCTTTATGGTAAATCCTGTGTGAATGGGCTCCTGACCGGGTTTGAGATTCTTGGGGTCGATGTCCCCTATCTTGTACCGCACCGCATCCTCTTCATTGGCTTCGATAAAAAGTACAAAGTCCTTGGCAGATCCTACCGAATCATCCAAAAATGCAGGATTGCTCTCGGAAGCTTCCATGATATCATTTATTGTTGTCATGATATTGTGGATCATCTGGTCAAATTCCGCCTGAACATTCATGATGACCGACTGAGCAATATTGTCAGTGTAGTACTGCTCATCTTCTACAATGTCATGATAACTTGCGTTATGGTCTCCCCTTGCAAGAACCACAGACTTAAGCTTGCCAATATCGGTATTGATACTGGTTGCGATGCTCTGTGTCAGATCAAAGATATAGGCGCCGTCTATAGAAACAACCTTCTCTATTCCTGTGAGGGGATCCGTCTCTGTCCTGGCCGCGTATTCCCAATAGGGAGTTGCAAATCCGACGCTGCTTCCAAGATCTCTGTCAACACCAATGTGATTTACATGATCTGTAGTAACAAAAGGCGATCCCTCAAAAGAGACCAGCACGTTTCCAAAGACGTCCTCGTAATAATCGAGCTTGCCGTACTCACCTAGCTGATCGAGAAGATCATTCCTCTCGTCGCGGTAGTCATTGGCGCTCTCGCGGCCGCCTGCCTCTATATCTACGATTTTCTCATTCAGCACCCTTATCCGCTCACCGTAGGAATTGATCGTGTTGCACATTCCTTCTATAGTAGAATCAAGGTTTTCCTGATAAGAAACAAGGCCTTCATATACACTCTTAGCTCTTGTAATGAACTCACTGGATCTTGTGATAAAAGAGCTCTGCGTCACTGCTGAGCACGGATCCTTTGAAAGCTCCTGAACCGAAACCCACAGATTGTTGAGGGACTGCGCGAATTCCGAACCGTTCATCTCCTGGAGCTGATCCTCGATCTCCTCAATAGCCTTTAGAGAGACGTCATAAAAAGAGTATCTTCCTGTCTCCTGCCTGAATGCGGCATCGAGGAATACACTCCTGACCTGCTTACAGTTACTGTAATAAACACCGTTGCCTATCTGTTTCCACGCAATCGGTTCCATCTTCCGCTCGAGGGTCTGATACATTCTTGTTCCCAGAGAAACCTGCTGCCTGGTGTAACCCTGCGTGTCGAGGTTCGCCATATTGTGCGCCGTGGTATTCAGCGCCTGCTGTGATGTCTGCAGGCCGGATGTGCCTACATACAGGTTTGCCATGAGTGACATATGAGTTCCCTCCTAAATAATTCGGATTGCTTCGCTTTGCTCCCGCAATCCTGCGTCCATTCGGAATCCGCACTTCCGTGCTTCTTCCTCATGTCCGTTATCTTGCTTCATGAAACAAATCATCTGTGCGAGCACATGATTTGTTTCACTCGCTCAATTTATCGCGCAAAAAAGACACTACCGTGATCTGCGGTATCCATCAGGGTGGATTATCTACATGCCGAACCTGTCATTTATATATGACAGGTCACTGCTTTGCATCAAACCCGCCCGATGTGTAACCTAAACGATCTCCTGTAGTGCCTGCAGCTCTTGAATAATTCGCCGTCTGTGGAGCTGTTTTCGACGCCTGGATGATGTTCATCTCGAACTGAACCATTTCGATGGAACTCTTCAGAAGTTCCTGGTTCTGTCCGTTTACACGTCTGACATTGCCGGCAACCTGCGAAAGTCTGTCCCGCTGCACTGTCAGCTTCTTCTGATCATCGGGTCTTTTCTCAAGCACCCTTATCAGATCGGTCAGTTTCAATGAATTAACATCCATGTTAAGTACATTCGCGATATCCGTCATTGCTTCAATACGCTTCTTTTCCAGCGTCTGGATATCACCTACCACGTACTGCTCCTCATCCGTGATCTTTGCAAGTGCCTCCAGATCTCCTTTTACAATGATTGAGGTCTTTTGGCTTGATAATCCCAGTAATTTTTCATAAAGGGCACATTCCTTGTCAAGAACGTCCACAAGATTCTCCATGAGACTTGCCACTGGAATCATCCTCCGTATTATTTAATTGATGTGCTTTAGGCGAATTCTTCGTATTTTGCCAGCAACTTATCAGCAAAAGCCTCTCCACTCACATCATAAGTACCGTTCTTTATAGCAGCTTTTAACTTGGCAACGACATCTTCCCTGACATCAGGAGCCGAGTTTACAGCCTGTTTGGCAACCTGGATATCTTTACCGATGGATGAGAAGGACACGGTATCTCTCACTTCATTGGTCTTTTTTGCTGCCTGTGGCCTGCTAATTTTGTTGTTTGAGTAAATCTGCTGAACCTGACTGTATGCTTCTATACGCATAAATCTTTCCTCCTTCCCTGGAGTATTTGCTTGCTTCTACTACATTTATCGGTAGAAGCTTCCATTACTTTAGCCTTTTTCTAAAAAAATATCCCCATATTTTTAATAGGCGGCAATGGTCAAATTCTCGCAAAGGGTCATGGTGATAAGTTGATAGATTCCCATGTTTCCGTACATTACCGGGATTTTTTAAATAATCCCGTTCGATCCTTCGCTAATTATATCGGCCTTATCACCACAAACTTTAGAGTAATTTAATAATTTCTTTTAAAAATTTTCTCTGCTCATCCGAGCATTGCTGTAGGCGGGATCTCCGGTGACATCTTCGTCAAACCAGCCCGCAGGTCTGTACATCCTTGCCGCATCTTCAGTCGGGAACTCAACCTCAGCAAGAACCCGCCCGTCAAAAACACCTTCAAAGACATCAAGTTCGATCCTGATTTCCCCGTTTTCAAGCGCTTCTGCCAGCTGCGGCTGTGATTTTAACTGCTCCTTATCATAGGCGTCATCGTTTAAGGGTATGATATATCTCTTTTTCCTGATCACATTCCCGTCTGCCTTGGCAAGGAGGTGTAAATAGGACTGCTCATCCAGAGGAAGGTTATACTCGGTTTTGCCGATCGGTCTTTCAGCGGCAAAAGAGCTGTCCCTGTCATCCGGCGTACCTGCCATATCTGCCTTAAACTCACGCCCTGCCTTGTAGGTCATATAAAAAGATGCATCCTCTCTCCTTACCCTGATCGCCGGACTTACATTCAGATATCCCTGCTCGATCACATGGTGCGGATACTTCTCAAGATCCTTCGGAAGCTCTTTTACTGTGAATTTTTTTTCGATCTCAACTCCCATAAACCGTTTCCTTCCGTTGTGCAAAACAGTGCATCACTTTTGCGTAAACACGATTTTTGCAGCCATCTCATCAGCTGCCTCTTTTCCCTGGAAATGCTCAATTATCGAAAGACCAAAGGGGATTGCCGTGCCCATACCCCTGCTGGTTATAAAATTATCGCACACGGTAACCTCTGCCACCTGTACATCAGCGCCCTTAAGATCCTTCTCGCAGCCGGGATAGCAGCTCGCCTTCTTCCCTTCAAGAAGCCCCATCCTGCCATATACTGTGGGAGCGGCGCAGATAGCCGCAAGAGTCTTTTTCCTGTCATTGAACTCATTGATCCTGTCCCTTAGAGCCTCACACTCAAAGAGATTATTCGTCCCCGGCATTCCTCCCGGAAGGATAAGCATATCAGCTCCTTCAAAATCAGCTTCCTCTAAGAGTACATCGGATTCAACGGTAATTTTGTGAGATCCTGTGACACTCTTTTTACCCATGATCGATACCATTGAAATATCTATCGCTGCCCTTCTTAAGAGATCAACTACTGTAAGAGCCTCAATCTCTTCAAATCCGTCCGCAAGAAAGATCAATGTTTTTGGCATTTTTATCACCTCCATTAAAACCTGTTGTTATTATATGATGATAGGGTCAAAAGGTCATAATGCGATTATGCTTGCATAAATCGCATCATGACTTCTTGACCCGCAAAACATGAGGAAGTAGCAATTTACGCAGTAAATTAGCGGATTCCGAATGTTTTAGAATTGCGATAGTTTCGAAGAAACGAAGCAATTCGTATCATCTGTAAGAGGCAAAATTTACTTTTGACCCTTACATCATTATATTATAACTGCACCATGCAAGCCACCTCTAAAAATGCAAAACTGTAGAATATGTTTCTTTGGTATGATAGAATTATATTACGGCCAAAACGCCTGTGATAAGTGCTTTTGCGCAGGTTTTAGCTTTCGGCAGTCATACAAATAATAAAAGTTTAAAGTCGTCCTTGGGGTACTGCGAAACCGCATGCCTTGAGGCCAAAGAAAGGGGATTTAAAATGGCTAATCTTGAACCAAGAACCAATGAACTCAAGGGAACTGAAACTGAGAAGAATCTGCTTGCTGCTTTCGCAGGTGAGTCAGAGGCAAGAAACAAGTACACCTACTTTGCTTCCAAGGCAAAAAAAGACGGCTATGTACAGATAGGCAAGATTTTTGAAGAGACTGCAGCCAACGAAAAAGAGCATGCGAAGCTCTGGTACAAGATCCTCTCCGGTATAGGATCAACTGTTGACAATCTGAACGCTGCTGCTGACGGTGAGGCTTATGAATGGAAAGAGATGTATCCGTCTTTCGCCAAGAAGGCAAGAGAAGAGGGCTTTGATGACATCGCCGATCTCTTCGAGCAGGTTGCAGCTATAGAGAAAGAGCATGAGGAGAGATACCGCAAGCTCCTTAAGAATGTCGAAGACGGAATTGTATTCTCAGCCGACGGAGATACCATATGGGAGTGCTCCAACTGCGGTCATGTTGTAGTTGGTCCCAAGGCACCGGATATATGCCCTGTATGCAACCACCCTCAGGCTTACTTCATGAAGAAGGCTCAGAACTATTAAGCTAAAATTTTCTTTCAGCGCGTGTACTCAACTGTCACTAAAATACACGCGCTGATTATTTTTAAATTTTCATGTATTCAAAAACATGCCCAGTGTAAAAACTAAAAAGAGCATGTTTTGATTTTTCAAAAACGTACATGTCTTTATCAGTTTTTATCCTGAGCATGTTTTTTAGAGACAAATTGCCTCAATTTCTCACATCACAGTTTGAGACCGGTTACATTTACAATATATTCCCGGATTATAAATCCAGGGATCGAATTTTCAGTCTTTAACTTCAATCCTGGTTGACTCTTCCTTCTCAGGAATGGCCTCTTTCTTAGGAAGATGTACGGTCAGTACACCATTCTTGTACTGGGCGATGATATCCTCAGGCTTGAGCCCCTCTACGTGGAAAGATCTCTGGTAAGAAGTGCTCCTTCTCTCGCGGCGGATGTATTTGCCGCTGTCATCCTTCTCATCCTTGTTCTCATTGTGGGCAGCACTGATCGTCAGCGTATCATCTCTGAGGTCAATCTTGATGTCTTCCTTGCTAAATCCCGGAAGCTCTGCCTCAAGCTGGTATGAATCCTCCTTCTCAATTACATCTGTTCTCATAAGACTCGCAGATGAGTCGAGTTGTCTTCCCTGTCCGGGCGCTCTGCATGCTGTTCCCAGGAATCCATCGTTAAAGAAATTGTCCATCTCATCAAAAATATCATTGTTACTCCAAAGCATAGGCATCAACATAATTATCACTCCTTTTCTATATTAGATTTTACATACTGTAGGTTTTGTGTATCAGCTATTAGCACTCGCCTCATTCGGCTGCTAACAACTTCTATAAGTATGTTATAGAACACATAGCACAAATTGTCAACACATTAATTTCTAAAAAAAATATAAACTACGAAACTGGAACAAAGAGTCGCATCCTTAGCGGAGCGTTTTTTGTTTCATAGGAAATTCAGAGGAATTTCCTATGAAACAAAAAAAGACCGCCTGTAATAGGCGGCCGTCTTGCATATTCTGTTAGGCTTCAGCGGGCTTTTGCCCATGTCAGACCATACATTAGTTCCATGAGCTTACGAAGCTCATCCTTCATTCTGCTGCAGGCTGATGCCTCATCAACAAAATTCATAAGACCGATCTTATCCTTCTTGTCCATGAAGTATACTGCCCAGCCACTCTCAGTCTTGTCGAGGCAGATCCTGTTCTTGTGCGATCCTCCAATCTTGTAGAGCTTGGATGGTACTAAATGCTCTTTCAAATACTTTTGCAATTCTTTTGTATTCATAGGCCCCTCCCAATCAATGTACTATTTCCGTAAATAGTAAGTACGTTGCTCCTTCGTTGAAGCATAAGTAGTTTATCTTCACATTTAATGTAGTTTTTATTACTACATTAAATATATCACATTACCACTTATATCTCAAGCATTTTACATCCTATTTTTGAAAGAGCGGCAAGTACAGCCCCCTGCCCCCAGGGGTAATGCCCGTAGGACTGATAATGAACGCCGAAATCATCGCAGGAACTTAGTGCATTCTGAACTTTCCCCAAAGAAATATTTCCTGTCATCCCGCGTACAGCCCGCTCTGTTCTTAAGTCATTCTCTCCGGAATCAGCCGGCGCATCGCTGCATGGTGCGCTTACATCTTTGCAGTAACCGGTAAGGCCATAGACTATCATCCCTGTGGCAGATGTATCCACCGGGCCTTCTGTCGCCTGGACCTGCCATCCAAAACACCCATCCTCTCGCTGGTATGACCAGAGGGTTGAAGAGAGACTTCTGTACCACTGCGTAAGTCTGTTACCCATTTCAGACAATCCGGATGCTCTCGCTACGATATTTTTTTCACTAACAGCCTTCTCACTTTTATTTATCTTGCTTGTATCTATGGGGCATGCACCTTCCGGGCTGATAACACGAACAGATCTTACATATTCGGATAGTCCCATGATGAGCCAGCCTGCTGCCCTCCCCCATGAAAGGACGCCCTTCTTTGTAACTTCGAATTTTTCAAAATCTACTGCCCCACCATCCTGTACCGGAGATATCCTTTTAAGAGAATACCCGTGGTAAACAAGACCGCTCCTTGCGTCGCACCCGTACTTCATATAGTTATTAAGCTGCGTCCCCGCAAGTTCCAGCGCTTCCATATTTTCAAACAGCCGCCCATACAGTGACAAAAACATGGATGTCTGTCCTACGCCGTCCGCAAAGACATTGGCTGCATTTCTCCCCGGATTGTATACTATAGTCCCTTCAGGGTCTTTGGGCGAACTGCTAAGATATTCATATATCCTGTCAGCCGCGTAAATGCATGCTCTTTTAAGGTCTGGCAAAAGATTTATTTCTCCGGCACATCTTACACTGCCTCCCACGCTTTCCTTTCCATACAGCAAATCCTGCTCATATAGTTTAAGCAGTGCTGCACCAGCCAGGGCATCATCTATATAGTCAATTCTCGATTTATATCCGTCCTTCCAGAGAGAGATATGCCTCATTACAGAGTCATCAATCTCATGTATCGTCTCCCTGAATGCCTCTGAATCCATGCCGTTTGAGCCGTCTGCTCTGACAAGCTTTCCTGCAAACACACCCCTTGCTTCCACGAGCCCGAGCATGAGCATCCCTGCCGGCCAGAACATGGGATCCTTTGACCTTACTGACCTTCCCATAGCGCTTTTCACAAGGTCTTTAGCTCTGTCCTTGGCAGAAACCTTCATGATCACGTCAAGCTCAGCTATTGTCTCTCTTACAAGTGCCGTATATTCAGTTAGGTCTGTCACATTATTACCATTTCTCATTCCGTAATCCTTAGTATTTATTGTATTTCATCACTTTCCTATCTTCTCCCTGATCTTGCCTGACAGATACTTAAACTCCTCACTTCTCCCGTAAAGCGCAAGGTAAAGCCCATTAAAAACAACAGTTATTATAACTGCCATCAGAATGAACCTTCCAAAACTGAGCTCTGTGAGAAGCCTGTCACTGACAAACTGACATGTCAAAAGAACAGCGAGCATGCTGCACAGATACTTGAGAGTATCTGCGAAGTATCCATAGGCCTTCTTATCAAAGCAGGTTCCGTAAATAATGATCGGCTTGGTGATGTTGGCAATAAGCCCCGACACAATGGTTCCGATGTATACTCCCGTTATGCCAAGGGGCGTCTGTACCAGCCATATGGAGATCACAAGATTTACAGCCCCCTGGATTATCGCAAGATATTTGTCCGGTTCAAACACGCCTGCCGCAGTCTTATAATTGCTAAGGACGATCCTGTCCCCCTTGAAATAATAGTCGATGAGTATGCAGTAGACCGCTGTCTGCGTGAGTATCCAGGCATCTCCCCACAAGAGCCTTATGAGCGGAGTAAGGAGCACCATGAATCCCACACAGGAATATCCGTAGATCCACGACGCAAAAAATCTGTAGACCTTAAACATTGAGAACTGCCGCTCTCTTGACTCGGTGGCTATCAGATTTCCAAAGCTTGATATAACAGAGTTGAAGATAATATTTACAAAATTCGCAACGGAATTGATCACAAGGTTGTAGTTGTCTACAACTCCCGCCATGGCAACCTCGATAAAGGAAGAAATGATGAGTGCGTCTGTCTGAAGTCTCGCCACGTCTCCAACCTTGTGAAAGACAAGGGCTTTTGTCTTGGTCCACACCTTGTCGGATTCCTCTTTGCTCAGCTTTTGTACATTCCTCTCCTTGAGGTAAGGATACATCCTGTTAAGGTATCCCGATACAAATATCTTCTGGATGAGCTGCACTGCCGCGTCAGTAAGAAGATACAGATAAAAGTTTTCTGTAAATATGATGATGAAGATCTGTATAAATACAGTGATAACTTTTGTTATTGTATTGATATTTGTCTGAATGTAATTCTTCTGTTCCGCATTGATGAGGCTGTACTTGTAGGCCACAAAATAGCTGCTGACTGTGTTGAACAGAAAAATAAAATAGTAGATCGTAAGATCCCTTATGGAGTTATCTCCGGGATTACGTATCAGATATTTCAGAAATGGAGACAGTAAAAGTCCGACACCCGCAACAACACAGGCGATCACCATATATGCCTGTCTGTACAGCTGCATATATGACTTTATCTTTTCCTTCTCTCCCCGTGCCACAGGACCATAGAGGCTGAAGTTGAGAGCCGTACCAATACCCAGTTCCGCCATATTCAGAAGGGATAGGATATTGCTGTATAGGCTGTTGACTCCAAGGAGCTGCTCGGTAAAGTGCATGAGAAAAACAGTTCGCAGTACAAACGACATAAACGCTGTAGCGACCTGTCCTATATACCCAAAGGCAATATTTCTCTTCGCTGAGCTTACTCTTCCCATAGTGTGTATATTCTCTTTCAGATAATACTCCCCTTTTCATCCATAAGTATCCAGTTCTTCCAGTAATCATGCATGATATCGGGTGTTACCGGCTGGTTGTTCCTCATTCTGTAGGTGCGGATCACTTCCCTGTCATCTCTCCTGTTGAGTCTCGCGCCCCAGAAGCTGAAGGTTGAATTTGCACAGATATTGCCACGGCAGTGGCTCATCAGCATAAGATCCTGAACACTGTTCCTGCCTGTATTCCAGTCGACGATAGTATATCTGCTCTCATCTGAATAGCGCTTCCTTGCATACTCATGGTCACTTGTAAAGATGTAGAAATGTGTGTCTTTATATCTGCCAGCAAAATAGTTCATTGCATTTTCGTAGTATTCCTCTGTTGCGATATTTCCCAGGATCGCGAAATTGGGCGGATCAAGGTAGTCGCCCCTCCTGATATGCACGCTGACCGAATTCTCCGACTCCATCTTCTGAACCATTGTCATGTTCCTGGTATGGAGCATTGCATCAGGATGCTCGGGAAATTCAAATCTGTCCCATAGCTCTTTCATAATGTCATCATAGTACTTCTGACATGCAAAATAACCTGTGATATACTTATCATCCATCTCAAATATCTCGGGATGATACATCTCTTTTTCCTCGAAAACATTGGGGTTGACGCCGTCCCTGAGCCCAATAGTCTTGGCGATCTTGCCGGCAGCCTTCCCAAGGACTCCCATCTTGAGGAAGCTGTCACGCTCTAAGTCCGTGCACTTGTCATATGTAACCCCCTTAAAGATGTCAAGCTCAAACTCCCTCGGTGCCAGCATATTCTTCTGTATCCCGGGATCAAACCACGACAGGTCGAGCTTTACGTCCTTTCCAAGCAGTTTTAGTTTCGTATATACAGAATACTGCTGCATCTGGTTTCCCAGACCTCCTGCAATCCTGATTATCAGCATAATTTACCCCCAGCAAAACTATTTTTTCATAATGAATTTGTAGCTCTTTATGAGCGCATCCGGATCCTCGATCTGCTGTACAGCAAGCACATATCTGTCAAATGTGCCGAAGAGATCCTTGGCGATCCCTCTGCTCTTGACTGAATATCCGATAACAAGTGTCGGAACATTGCTGCTGTATGCTGCAATGGTACTGTGCGTCCTGGCCCCGACAAAAAAACTGCACCCTGAAATATACCCCTTGAGTACCTCTGCCGGCGCATCCTCAACAAGATATACCCTTCCCGTGTCCCTGAACTTCTCATACAGCTGCATGAGAGGTTTCCTGTCGTCATTGTGTCCCCATATCACATGCGGCACAAACATCACGCTCTGATCCGTAGTGCCAAGAATATATCTTATAAATTTCTCATAGCTCTCTTTTACAAGTACCGGATCCTGGGCTCTGTCAAGAACCATGGGACTTAAGTTGATGCCCACAGTACTTCCCTTCTTAAGCTCCTTCGGAAAAGAGACCTCTCTTGTCTTAAGTTCAAACGCGGGATCCCTGCGAAGTTCAAGCATATCAGGTGATATTCCGGTATCCAGAAGAGCATTGTATGTTATCGACTCTCTGGCATATATCCTGTCGTAGCAGGACAGGTCATCAATAAGCTCCTGATCCTTTAGCGAATCCGGCTCGATGGAACACCCCCACAAAACGGTATCAAAGCCGACATCCATAAAGACGTTGTGAGCGAGTATTATATCCCCGACCATCTCCGGATAACAGTAGTTATCTCCGCCAATCGAGACCGCCAGCGGTTTTAACCCGTCAGTTTCCTCATAGGGCTTTATCCCCTTGTCCTTGCACTTATCCTCGTAAACCCTGAATACATCCCTAAACCTGTATCTGAGAAAAGACTCCGCATCGCCCGTGACTTTTCTGTAGGCATAATATAACACATGATTTATAAAATCCCTGTCAATATGCCTCTCCTCGACTATTGTGCAAAGCCCCTCTTTTTCCAGTTCTCCGAGAATATATCTGCGGTCTTCCTCGGCACTGTTGGTGGCAAGGATGACCGGAAGAGAGGTGTCTTTTCCATCCCTCTCCCTTATCTTCTTTATCAGCCTCACGGTGCTGTCGGCTATAGCCTCACATCCGTGATTGCCGGAACCGGCATGTAAATACAGAATTATCGGTCTCCCCAGATCCATAATCTCACTGTCTCCCTTCCTTGTGCCGGTGATAAAGCTTAAGATACAGCGCCGGACTTAGTGAATAAAGGATTACTTTTATCTTGTAGCCTATCGACAGGGAAACAAAAGCTCCGTCGGTCTTAAGAGCATGTTTGATCTGCCTGGTCACCTCTGTCGTGGCAAGATCAGTCAGCACCGCGTTTCTCTTGTCCTTATCAATGACTGCGATCTTACCCGCTACAAGCAGAGCCGTCATGATCTGACTGTCTGCCACGCTCACAAACGCGTCATCCGAAAATCTGCTCCTGTGGGGCCTTAGCTTCTCCTCTGCCCAGCGCCAGCATCGTATCTGGTCAAGGTAGCTTGGCCTGAACTGTCTGTTCATCGCTCCCTGTTCATTGTCGGTATAGATATAATTGCCCGAAGGTATGCATCTTATCGTATGCCTGTCTCCCTGGGAGAGCGCAAAGTCGATCATAAACAAAAGGTCCTCTCCGATCGCAAGGTCCTCCCTGAAGCTTAAGTGGTCCTTAATAAGGGTCTTTCTGTCAAAGAGCTTTCCCCACACGTGCGTATTTCTGTTAAGCACAGAGTTCTCTATATACTGAAAGCCGCTTATCTTCTGTGTCGCAGAAAAGCTGTCTGTCTCATCCACCACGCTGGTGCTCTCATCGGCATATTTCATCAGGTTTTCAATATACTCATCCCTCACCTCGTCATCGGCATCCACAAATGCGACAAAGCGTCCGGACGCAGTCTCAAGTCCTGTATTCCTGGCGTGTGATACACCGTGATTCTCGGTGTGGATCACCTTGATCCTCTCATTTGGGTCGGTGCTTCGAAGCTGTTCGCAGATATCTCCCGATCCGTCAGTTGAGCCGTCATCCACAAGGATCACCTCAAGTTCACCAGGATTTAAGTACTTCTGGTTCAAACAAGATAAGACACACCGCCTCAGTGTGTCCTTTGCCTGATATACAGGAATAATAATGCTTACCAGTATCTCCCCTTTTGATTCCATACAACGCTCCCGGTCATTTACACATCAGTATTCAGTCCAGCTCTCTCTGTCCACTCCGATACAATAGTAAAAGCCATAGTGCTCACTGTAGGACAGGTTAAGCCAGTTGAATTTATCCTCGGTCAGATCCGACTCATAGGCCATGGAAAACCTGGTCTCCCAGTCAGGTCTAAGCATCGGAACCTCAACCACTTTATCATCAGTCTGCGCCATCGCGGTAAGGTACGCATCCCTCTCGTCAAACTCTCTCTTTATTCTGGCAAGATTTGCTCCCTCCTCCACATAGGTGAACGCAAGGAAAATACAGTAAAGTGCGACAATACTGCTCGCCGCGATCTGAAATGCAGCCTCTGACTCGTACATGGAAACCACAAGCCCGAAGCCCTCCGCAACAGCCATCATCAGGAAAAGACCTGCACCGTAGTAGGTTCGAAGCTGCGAGTCGGGAACTGCGATCAGCGCATAGCAGGTCGCAATGAACAATACCCCAAGAAGCATCATCCAGCCGGCCCTCTTTTTGAATTCGTCAAAAGCTCCCGCCCTGTAGGCTATGGCAATAGTCAGTACCACAAATGCAAATACCAGGATAAGGTATCCGTTTTTAATATTCAGTGTTATCTTAAGAAACCTTGCCGCCAGTGCCAGAAGACCTGTATGCTCCTCCTCAGTGCTCTCGGCTCTGGAGAAGTTTCCAGGTGACATGATCATGATCACAAATCCGATTATATTTCCGATCAGTGCGGTTATCATCCATGGCTGAACCTTCCCAAAGCTCTTTTCCCTCTGCCACCTTGTGAAAATAATTATCATCACATAGAGGATGACGGCTCCCGATGTGTTCTCATTGCACCACCCCGCCATTAGGCCAAACAGGAACATCCCTGCTGCAAAGCCGGCGCCTCTCCTGTCCTCGGATCCTGCCGCTCTACGAAACACCGTCAGAAACGCGAGCATGATAGCGCCCGTGAACATATAGTTGCAGGCTCCGGTCTCCCAGAAAACGCTGTTGCTTATACATGGGTCGAACAGCCACATCATTATCACTATGCCAAGATAGAGCCTTACGTCATAGTCCTTTCTGCAGGTGACATTGATATATATAAGGAGCGACACAGCCACAAATACAGCTGCAGCTGCCACATTGAACACTGCCTTATTGCCGATATACAGGAATATCCGAAGCAGGATATGCGCGATCGTCCTCCCAATATGGGTCATGTAGTGCTCATATTCCTGCGCAAACAGGTCAAAAAAGCTGCCTGCCTCCGACACCCTGTCTCCGTAAATAATGTCGTCGGACATGTTCGGAGTAAGAAACTGATACCCCGCAACCATTATGAAATTTATAAAGACCGCCACATAAAAGAAGCGCTGCCTTAACTTTTCAGACATGAATATTCCCTTCTTTTTTCCCCACTTTGAACGTGTTTCCAAAAAACTCCCCAAGATACACTGCGGCTATTATCAGGAAAAAATCCCTTCCGATATATCTCGTGACAAATGTTGCCTCAACAACAGTATATATACCTATAGACAGGATAAGAAGCATGGTCCAGATATCCTTTTTTTTGCAGCATATATAAATGATGATAAACAAAAGCGCTATTATCACAAGCGCCGGAATTATGCCATACCAGTAAAAGAGCCTTACCCAGCCCATGTCAAAGTAGCCCTCTGCCGTGCGCGGTGCAAACAGTTTCCACCTTGCAAGTACTCCGCCTCTGTCCTCACTGCTGTAATAGATATTGCTCATCCTGTAGCTTAAGAGGGGCTCAATATCCCAGTAAAACTCAGGACTCGGAATCCCCTTGCCGGTGTACCAGTAGCCTGTAAAGCCGGCGGCAAGTACGGACAAGAGCACGCAGACAGTGGGAGAGATGAGTGCGCTAATTATATAGACGAATCTCTTTTCCCTAAGCTTTGGAAAAAGCCTCGCCGCAGCTGCCAAAACAAGTGTCAGCATAACTACTGCCAGCCCCGTTCTGCTCCTGGTGATCACAGCAATCAGCACAGAGCCTGCGGACACAGCAATGTATGAGAGTATCCCTGCTTTTGCTCCGTAGAGCCAGAGCCACATCATAAGGATAGCGTAGGAACTTCCAAATAAAGTATTGGGATGGCCAAAGCCAAAAACATATCTCTTCTCATCAGGTATCCCTCTGCCGAAGTCTCCGACTATAAGAACATCTCCGAGTATCCCCGTCACCGACAAAAGAGCAATGGCGATGAATCCTGTAAGGCATACATAGAAAGCGTACTTCATGGTCTTTTTCAGATCAACATCCCGCGCTGCCATCAGAAAAAGCGCCACCCTAAGAAGGTCATTTTTTCCGGAGATCACGTAGGCACAGGCTGTCAGGCCAAGAAATGCCGCTGCGCTGATCCACTCTTTTGTGCTTCTCTGAATAAGCAGGGCGGCAAGCGCCGTCAGTAGGAACGTTGCCCTGAACACGAAGCTCTCAAGCGAAAAAGGGATCTCACTCTTTTCCACTATCATCAGAATGAGCTCGATAGTCAGTGCCAGATAAAAGAGATCATTTGATATTCTTTTTCTGTTATCCAAAAACCAACTCTTCATACGAATGTTCTGCGCAGTCTGCGAACCACTTTTCTGAAAAATCTGCCTACGGTTATGTCAAATCTGTGATACAGCTTTTTGATGGGGGATATCCTCGGCATCACGAGATGTCTGTACTCCCCAAGATGCTCACGCAGGTAATCGGGGTATGAATTATCGATATCTACTCTCTCGAACCTGGCATTTCGCCCGAATATGTCCTGACCAAGTACAAGCCTGTCCATGGTCTCAAGGATTATCTCTCTCTCATTGTACTCCTGGTGGGCTGCTGCCCTTATTTTTACTCCGATCCTCTCGATCGGATCCGTCTCGTGATCGCCTCCCATATATCCAAAGTGCCACCCGCCATCTGCAACTCTCACGGCATTGGCATCGGTGACCTTGCACAGATCACGAAGTCTTACAATCCCTTCTTTCGGAATATTTAAAATAGAGGTCACCTTGGTGCCGAGCCACTTTCTCTCTCCATCAGGTATGTCAGGAAAATCACCCGTTATTGACAAAAGATTTCCCGACTTTTCCTCCATGTTCACAAAAGCACTGAAATTGCGCTGTGCAAGATGATAAACCTTTGTGTTGTCGAAATCATCTATTATCTTCTTAAGCTGCCCTGGATTTGGGATCTCGTCGCAGTCCCCGAAAATGATGACGTCTTTTTCAGTTGCGCCGACTTTTTTTAGTCCCTCTATAAGCCTGTTTTTCTGAAAATAATCCCTCTCATGGGTCCCTGCGTGCTCCGGTGTATCAGTGACTGGGATATAGACAATCCTGTCAAGAAAATCAGAAAACTTCTCCCTGTTGCTGTCAAAGCACAGCCCCTTGGCAGAACCCGAAAAAGTCACCGTGGCTTCCTCGATGATGAATTTATCCACGTAGGGTGAGAGGATCTCCAAATGGAGTCTCAAAATATCTATTTCATTAAAAAAAGGCAAAAGATCATATACCATGTTTAACCATTCCCTTTATCCTGTTCTTGACCCCTCTTGTAAATGCACTTTCAAGGAGCGCGAGTCTGCTGCTTTTCTTCATCTGAAGCTTCTTTACAAATGCCGCCTCTTCAGGTGCCCAGTCAGGCAGCGGATATGCGGAATACTCCACGTAAAACGGATCGGAAAGAAGCTTTTTAAGCTTGTGCCTCTTTTGCAGCATACTCATATCCGAATAGATGAGCCTTGTCATTGCTATAGTGCAGGTCAGGGATTTGCGCCTTGATATAGTTTCGTCGTACGACTTGCCTTCCCATCTTGCGGCCACCTCATCGAGTCCTTCCCAGGCTATCTTCTGGTTGTCCAGATATACCTCCGAGTAGGTCGTGGACATGCTTGCCGCATCCACCCTGTATTCATAGAGCACTTCATCAAGGTACATAACGCTGCCGGCTCTGTCCAGATATGCGGCTGTCTGGTAGAGATCCTCTCCGTATCCAAGGAAAAGATCCGTTTTCCCAAGGTCCGCTATCGATCTTTTTATGCATTTCGTCCACATGCTGTTAAGGGAATCATCAGTGCAGAATTTGTCAAAAAAGACCTTCTTCTCATCGCCGCGGTATATCTTCCCTGCATCAAACGGTCTGTCAAAGAGTGGCTTTTTATCGCCTCCCATTGCCGCCGCGTCAAATATTATCAGATCAGGAGCATCATGCCCCGTATCATTCTTACATTTATCAAGTGCAGCATGAAGCTTTAAAAGCGCATCGCCGCCAAGGCGGTCATCCGCATCAAGCGATAGTATATAATCTCCCTTTGCACGCCTTATACCCTGCTGTCTTGCGGCGTAGAGTCCTATCCTGCCCATGTGCAGCGCATGGACATTTCTGTTTTCTTTAGCCAGTCTGTCACAGATCTCGGGGCTTGAATCTTTGGATCCGTTCTCCAAAAGAATTATCTCAAAAAAATCACTTTCCCCATCGCCCTCAAAAGACCCCGGCAGTTTCTGAGATACGGCGCTCATCACACTGTCCTCAAGAAACGTTTCTGCGTTGCACACCGGTACAATAATGGAAAAAATCATTGAATGCCGTGCTCCTCTTTCCACTTCCTGCTTCTTCTCCAGAAAAGAAGCGGTCTGACTGCCCTTTTAAATCTCTTCCGGGGGCTGTAGAATCTCGGGTATTTCTCATTTTCGCCCCACCACTTGTGGAAGATAAAAGGCTCCACTCCCTTATTCTCAGGCAGTGGATGCTCCCTGCCAAACAAAAGTGCCAGTTCAAAAGGCGCCCACTTAAGTCCGTCAGACTCCATCTCGTTTTTGTGCATGCAGCAGAGGAATATATCCTCGTTGTACATATTGTCGTAGTCCCTCTCCCACGGAAGATTGTGGGCAGATGGATACTCGAGGAGCCTCTTTGACCTTATAGATACACTGTTTCCGACCCTGCACAGATTGCCGCTCCTGTCCCTGTAGGCGTAATCATTTTTTGGCATCGGCCAGGGAGAGCCTATATAGTCATATTCAAGGAACTCATCGCGCCAGTTCTCCGGGTGTACCACAAAACCGTCCGCGTGAACCACCAGACAAAAATCCGTTCTGATGTGATCCTTGAGCTCAAATACCATCTTGTAGTTAAATTTATCTATGTCATCCAGCTTCGATGTGTAGCTGAACCTTATATCCGAAGGCAGATAAAAGGGCTTCTTGTCAGAGATCAGCACAGCATCTCCAAACTCGATATCCCTCATACTGTACTTCATGGCTCTGACGGTCTCATACACATCAACGCTCGTCATAGCCATCAAAGTAACATTTGGAAGCCTTAGTTTTTTCTCACTCATAGCTCTTTATGATCCCGCTTCTTCTCTCAAGTGACCTCACTATCTTCTTTGCGAAAAAGAATCCAAAGAGGCACTCTCTTCTGATGTTCTGGAAAAATCGGACCGCAGTCCCGGGGCGAACGTTTCTCCTTCCATAGAGCTTTGAAGTCTTTTTGTACTTTTCAAGCTCCGCCCTGCACTGCTGTGCGGAATAAAGCCGCCCTCTCCTGTCCTGATAGGTCAGAAAACTGTATATGTTCTGCTCAGATGACCAAAAACCATCCGATATGTTATGTCTTGCCCAGTATTTGGGTGCAATAGCCTTCTTAAGCTCCCTGCTCGACATCACGGGCACAAGAGAAAATGACGAGTTGCTGAGTATAAGATATCTTGCGTTTTTTATCGTCACATAGTCCTTGCCCATATCAAAGTGATGGCATTCATACTCAGGAAGAACCTTTTTAGCCGCCTCCTCATCTTCTGTCACCACCATGAATCTCATGGCAGGGTTTATCTTCTTCATATTTCTTATTGCATTCAGGAAGTACCTTCTGTCCAGGTACAGCTCCGGCTGGCTTGTGTACTCACCACCGCGAAGATTGATGATGCACAGATCATCCGCCGTGTACTCATAGGACTCGGCCTCCTCTTTCACATGAAGCCACTCCCTTATCTGATCCCTGTATTTCTCAAAGTAGCTCTCCGCCTGCATGTTCCCGTAGATGAGAGTCCCGTCCGAAACCTTAAAGAGTTCGGGGTCTGCTCCGCTTATGTAGCAGCCGTTGGTCATGTCATGACGCGAGGTACCGATAAAAAGTCTGTCATCCTTCTCGTGATATATGGCAAAGTTTTTCATCTCATCCCTTGAGATCTCTCTTCCCATATCGGGTGGATCCATGAAGTACAGTCCCTTCTTGGAATGAAAGACATTGCCGATCTGACCGGGATTTACAAATCCGAAGTCGGTGCCCTTTTCAAGGGCAAGGCATCTCGTGGTTATATAAAAAAACAACTGATTTCCAAGGCCGTAGCCCTCTATAAGTTCTGTTCCTATCATAAATCCTTACTCTCTGTGAATTATTGCCCTGCCGTCAAGTGTGGTCTGATGTATCTTCTCATCCTTTACTTCATAGATCACATCGCACTTCTCAATGGTGTTGAGCCTGTGGGCAATTATGACCATGGTCTTTTTGCCGTGGAAGCTGTTGATGGCCTCCATGACCGCTGCCTCTGTCTCATTGTCGAGAGCGCTGGTGGCCTCATCAAATACAAGTATCTCCGGGTTGTGATAAAGAGCCCTCGCAATACCTATCCTCTGCCTCTGGCCTCCGGACAATCTGACGCCCCTGTCACCTATGGTTGTATCAAGGCCTTCGGGAAGGCTCCTCACAAAGTCTGCAAGCTGTGCTTCCTCCATGACCTCCCAGATCCTGTCGTCATTTATCTCATCCGCATCTATGCCAAACGCTATGTTCTCCCTTATGGACTCATCCACCAGATAGATTGACTGGGGGATATATCCTATCTGAGCAAGCCATGACTCATAGTTGCTGAATATATTGCTCCCATCGCAGAGTATGTCTCCGCTCTTTACGTGCAGCAGCCCCAGCAGTATATCAACTATGGTCGATTTACCTGCGCCGGAGGGGCCAATTATTCCGACCGACTGGCCCTTTTTGATGACCATATCCGCATTGGTAAAGATATTCACATCAGAATCGGGATAAGCAAAAGTGATATTCTTAAGCTCTATCATCCTGTCCATGTGAAGAGCAGGTCCGGCTATGGCAGCTCTCTCGGCCCTCATTGCCTTGTCCGTCTTCATTGACTCCGTGAGGTTCTCATATACAAAATCAAGACTGAACTGGTTGTAAGCTATAGTCGTGATATGCGTATTTATGCGGTTTGCCGAAGGCATGATCCTGACCGCGGCAACGCCGAAGGCCGTCAGCTGCGGGAGAAGCGTAGTGGCATCCCCGCCCCGGACTATATAGAACAGTACATACAAAAGAACTACTGCCATAAATACCGTCTCTATCATAAGCCTCGGCACGGAATTGAGAACAGCATAGTCCCTGTCTATATCAGCTCCGATCTTGCCCTGCTCATAGTAGTTCCTTATAAAGAAATCCTGCCTGTTCAGCACCTTTACGTCTTTTAGACCGTATATGGCCTGAAGTCGCCACTTGGCAATCCTTGACTGTGTCTCCTGGTTTTTCCTTCCGATGTCATTGAGCCTTGGCTTTAGGACCTTCGTGGCGATCAGTGTAAGTATCAGCAGCACAAACACAATGAGAACGGTCATCTGCCAGTTTACAAAAAGAAGAACAATTCCCAGACATACCGACACAACCAGCTCTGTAGCAAGCGAAAGCAAAGAGAGCATCAAAGTAAACGTCTTGGGAATATCGCTGTCCGTTATCCTGAACACGGTCGGTATATCTGCCCCCAGGTAGTCCTCATAGGGCCTGTTCAGAAATTCCCTCATTACCCTGCTTATCATGTCATTCCTGGCTCTTGATATAAAGGTATTCTGTCTGTGGATAAGAAACAAAAGGTATGCGTTCTTTATCACGAACAGGAAGATCATCACAACAAGCAGAACGCTTGCGAGCTTGGCATCCGTATCAAGCCCGAGAAAGTTCACCGTATCCTGAATAAACGGATATTTGGCAATGCCCCTGTGAAGTGAGTCGGGACTTAGTATCACCGACACCACCGGAAGTATCATGGAGACTCCGAGCGTCTCAAAAACACCCCCAATGAGTATAAGGACAGCCAGTAAAACAAGCTGCCCTTTTTGTTTCTTATCAAATATATAATTTATCTTGGCTAAAAGACTCACCTTTTTGGATTCATCCATGCTTATACTTCCACCTTCGTCATTCGCTCAGTATATACATCATCCATCCTCTTGTTGTTGATCCATTTTGCCGGAGCGATGATCATCTTTTCAGGAGAATCATTGAGCCATGCTGACCACCAGCTAAAAGAGCTGTTGGCGATTATGTGGTGTTTGCACCTGCTCATCAGCAGCATGTCTGCCACATCGGTGTTCTCACCCTCCTGCAGTTCCACATTGATGAAGTTGTGGCCCTTGAAGTGGCTCCTGCACCACTCCTTGTCATCGGTAAATATGAAGAAGACGGCGTTCGGGTGCTTGTCCCGCACCATCTTGATGGCGTTTCTGTAATACTTCTCAGTGCACAGGTTGTGTACATTGATGTGTTCCGCATCCAGGTAGTCGGTGCGCCTTACATGAATGCTGACCGACTCGCAGCACTCGATCTGCTGAAGTGTGGACCAGCTCACCGAGTCGTGCATGATCTCCTGGGGGCGCTTGCCAAACACATCCTGGATCTCCTGTGCCACCTCTGGAGTTGCGAAATATTTATCCGACTGCCAGTAGCCCACAAGATACGCATCTTCCTTCTGCAGGATCTCAGGGTTGAACAGCCCTTCCGTCTCATCTATCCTGAAAGTCTTGCGGCCAAAGAGCTTTCTCTTTACGCGGCTTAAGAAATCCATCTTGGCATCGGTAAGAGCAATTATCTCCTCTCTGGTTGCCTTGTCGTAAGTAACACCGAATCTGTCAAGAACAGGGACGCGCAGCTTGTCATCCACAAATCCCGATTCATCGTCAATCTTGACGTCTTTTCCTCTATATTTAAGTTCTTTATACAGGGCGTATTGGAACATCTGATTTCCAAGTCCGCCCTTAAGCTGAATGATGATCATGACTCCTCCGCAGTATATATAAAATCACTAATATATTATACTCAATACTCACCCGCAAGACAAATAATTGTTAGTCCTCTTCCTCCAACTGATAGTATATTTTGTTTTCAATGTTATACTTAATCGTTTCAGCTCCGCTCTCATAGTCCGAAAGCCATTTCTCGTACGCTTTATCCCAGGAGCTGTACTTTTTATCTCCCCTATGGTCATTAACCAGCGCAATGCCCTTATCAGCATAATTTTCCTTCAGATACTCCTCAAACCAGCGGGTAACCTTTTCTGCGCCGATCACATTGGTGTGGGTGCCGTAGTCGCGTATGTCTGTCTGAAAATCAATGCCTATCTCATCAAGGTGACGGTTCATGTCTACAAAGTCATAGCCTTTGGATGTTATGAGATCTGACATGTAATTTATCATTTTCTGCTCGTCATCCGTTGCGGAATATGGCGTTATCACAAACAGGGCCTTTAGTTTCTGCTCCTTTAAAAAATCAAGAAGATCAAGAAGATAATCTTCCTGCTCAGCGGGGATAGGCATTTTATCCTGACTGTCAACAGAAGCAGGATAATCTGCGGGGCCAACATCCGTCTCTACCGCAGATCCCTTGAGGTCATCGGGATAGCTGTAGAAGAGAGTTCTAAACTGTGACCACAAAAACAGCGTCTTCCAGTTGGAGTGATACTTGAAGATATCAAAGTAATAGCTCAGCCTCTCGGACTTATCAGACACCATGGCGTTAATGGCATCAACTCTGTTTGCGGAATACTTAAGATTGTCAGTGACCTCCCTGGTGTGCGCCATGTTGCCCAGAAGATCCTCATCTGCCGCAGTCCACATCCTCATCTCAAAGATCACAAGCTCGGGATCCTGGGTCTTTAATGCCTCTTTTAAAAGATACTTCGCAGCAACCGGCCTTTGCATGTTGGATGACAGCGGGTACATGGTCACGCCCATATCCCCATATATCATCGGAGATGAGATGCACGGAGCCACGGGACTTGAGCCAATTATCACGGCATCCACAGTATTTTTCTTTTCCGCATAAAATCCCACAAACCTGTCCTTGACATCCCCGTTTGTCCTTAGGATATAAGTCAGGTGCAGGAGCATCCAGAGCACTACCGCTATGAATATTATTCCTTTAATCCAGCTCTTTTTTGTCATAAATCTGTTAAAAATCCTTGTATATAAACTCTGCCGCGCTGTATCCCGGGCCATACTCCGCAAGGAGAATGACATAGAAAAACAGAGCGATGTAGATCATCCATCTTATCACGAGATTTTTATCCGCAATGATATCCCTCACGCTCTTTGTGCTGCCCTGCGCCTGTAGCCTGTACTGCACAATCGACACAAAAAGAAGGATAAGAAGGGACACAATGAGTATCCCCCACTCGATAAAGTCAAGCCCGAGGCCAAGAAGGCTTCCGTCAAAAAGGATCTGCGGGTTAAAGACGCTCACGCTCTCACCAAGCATTCTCAGCGCATGTGGCACAGAATCCGCCCTGAAGAACAGGTCGCCTATACACACAAGGATAAATGTCCTTGCGACTCTCACACCGTCAGCAAATTTACCCTTCATATCCATGCCCAGCTTTTTGGCAAACAGCCAGGTAAAAAACGGAAGTGTTATCTCTCCGAGCACGATATATGCCCAGTGCAAAAGACCTGATCCTATGACGTACTTCATCTCGCCGCCGTGCCACAGTCCCACCGAAAACCACAGGATCAGCATTGCGACATAGGTAGTGTACTGCTTGCCCTTCTTCTTTCCGAGCTTCTTTTTAAGGCTCTTGCCAAGACCTGTGATCATGCTGCTCCTAAGGAGCGGGTAAAAGACATTCTCCCTCATCCATACACCGAGCGTAATATGCCATCTTCTCCAGTATTCACTGATGCTCTTTGCAAAAAACGGGGTCGTGAAGTTCTCGGGAAGGATGATGCCAAAAGTCTGTGACAATCCTATCACGATGTCCATACAGCCTGAGAAATTGGTATACAGCTGCAGCGCAAAGCAGACAGTGCCAACCATAATGTACGCTCCGCGGTACTGCGTATCATTGCCGTATATCTCATTTACGATAACCGCAAGGCGCTCCGAAATTACAAGTTCCTTAAAAAAGCCCCAGAGCATCCTCTGAAGTCCAAAGGTCAGGTTTTTAAAGTCGAGCGGGTGATGTTTGAAGAACTGCTCCCCCGAAACCCTCGTCTGAAATATGGGGCCTGATATCATGACCGGAAAATACAGTCCGTAAAGGGAGGTCTTAAGGAAACTTTTGTTTGACTCCGCAAGCCCGTTGTAGACCTCTATGAAATACCCAAGAAGTATGAATGTGTAAAAAGAAAGTCCAAGAGGAGTAGCGATGCTCCCTCCATGTATGAACCTGGAGTACTTAAGTACTATCAGTGTCCCCAAAAGGGCCAGAAGTTCAAGCCCAAGGAGCAGCCTTCGCTTTTTTATGTTCTCTGCATCCGTTTTGTCTAGCGCTTTTAGCAGTAAAAATGTTACAAGCGAAGAAAAAACCGGATACAGAATAAGCACTCCGTTTCCGGCCAACAGGTAATATGTAACGCTGGCCGCAAGGAGTACCACCCACTGACCCCTTCCCTTGAAGATAAGGGGCACAGTGTAATATACAATTAAAACAAGTGCAAAAAAGCACAGAAAATAAAAACTAGTTATACTCATTCTCGTACCACTGCTGGAACATCAGGATATACCAGATCTGGATCCTGTAGATTCCCTTCTGTGTGAAGTCTCTCCAGATCCTTGTCACGACATCAGGATCAAGTATCCCCTGCGAGCTTATCTTAACCGGATCAAGAAGCTCCTCTGCCCAGCTGCGAAGGTCTGAGTCAAGAAGCCATTTCTCAATAGGAATTGAAAAGCCTTTTTTGGGCCGTTCCATCATATCACGGGGAACGTATCGGTACAATACGTCTCTTAAAACCTTTTTTCCCGTCTTTCCATCACGAAGATATTCTATCGGCAGCGTCCAGGCAAATTCCACAACGTCCTTATCAAGCATTGGCACCCTTGTCTCTAAGGATACTGCCATGGCAGTCCTGTCAACTTTGACAAGTATGTCGTCCGGGTGATAGACCAGCATATCCATGAGCATGGTCTCATGGTTGACTTCACTTAAGTAATCATTTGGAAGCGTCGTGTATTTGTAGGGGAGCTTTCCGTCCCTGAGCGCGATATGCTTTATTATAGGGTCGGTCTCATGCTCCATCCTGTGAAGGTCACAGGGGCCCTTTGCCCCGAGGAGCGTACCTTTTATGCGATATATTTCCTTTTTTGACAGCGGACTTCCAAGAATGAGGCTGCTGGCAGGTTTTCTAAGGAAATAGGGGATCCCTCTGATCTTGCCCCATATCCTGTCTATGGATTCATAGGAGGTGTAGCCGCAAAAGAGCTCATCCCCGCCATCACCTGAAAGCGAGACGGTAACGTGATCCCTCGTCATACGGCTCACAAGATAGGTCGGTATCTGCGAGGAATCCGCAAACGGCTCTCCGAACATATATGAGAGCTTTGGAATGACTGCCTTGGCGTCCTTCTCGGTTATATAGAGCTCCGTGTGCTCGGTTCCCAGGTGCCGGGCTATCTCTTTGGCATAGACGGCCTCGTTGTACTTTTTATCCTCCATGCCTATGGTGAAGGTCCGTACCTTCCCCGGTGCCAGGTCCTGCATTAGGGAAACTATGGTAGATGAATCAATGCCTGCGGAAAGAAATGCCCCAACAGGAACGTCAGCTACCATCTGCCCCTTTATCGACTCCTTCATAAGTCTTTCAAGCTCATCTGCCGCTTCCTTCGCGCTTCCCTTAAACAGGTTATCCTGTCCTCTCTTTGCGACCTCCATCATTGACCAGTAGGTCTCTTTTTCTGTCCTAAGCGTATTGACATCGACAGTCAGGATCGTCCCGGCCTCAAGCTTGATTATGCCCTCATATATTGAATAGGGCGCCGGGATATAACCTTCAGTGAAGTATATATCCAGAACATCTGCATTGATCCTGTTGTCAAAGCCGTCTATAACCCTTATGCAGCCGATATCTGAAGCAAACACAAAGGCTCCGTTCACATTTCCGTAGTACAGTGGCTTCTCACCCACTCTGTCCCTTGCAAGGGTTACAGTCCCTGCTTCTTTATCATACACCGCAACAGCAAACATTCCCTTGCACATGGAAAGAGCTTTTTTCATGCCATAGTGTTCTATCACCTCAAGGAGTATCTCCGTGTCAGAGGTTGAGCGAAAGCTCTTTATCCCAAAGTCCCGTGTAAGGCTCTCTCTTACCTCATTATGATTGTAGATCTCGCCGTTGTAGACGCAGACGCATCTGCCGCTTGCCGATGTAAACGGCTGGGCTCCGTTCTTGGAAAGATCCACGATAGAAAGGCGCCTGTGTCCAAGCGCCACTCTTGCATCTTCACTTATATACATTCCGCCGTCGTCCGGCCCTCTGTGCAGCATCCTCTCATTCATCTTCTGAATGTTTTTCGCCGCATCGCCCTTAAATCCTATAAGTCCCGCAATTCCGCACATATCACGACCTCATCAAACCTTTATCACATGGTTCTTATGTTCATAACCGCCCGATATATCAAGCCTGTAGGTTACATTGCCAGCGTCGTCATCCGTTATCCTCTCAAATCCAAGGACAGTGTCATAGAAATCCTTCACCATCTTATTCTTGGCAGTCGGATAATAATATCCGTAAATAGTCCTGATGCCGTGAGCTGTGGCAGTATCTGCCAGGGCATCCATCATAGCATACTCCATGTCCCTCTTAAGCACCCTGCAGCTCATAAGCCACAGGTCAATGTGGAGTTCGTCGCCCTTAACGGCGCCTATAACAAGGGAAACAATACCGTTATCCCCGAATTTGTCCCTGAGCCTGCCGCAGAGGGTTATATTGCTGCCTTCGGATACGGTCTTTTCTATATCATCCTGGGTGTATCGCCTTGTCGTAAGGTTAAACTGATTGCTCTTGTTGGTCAGCTGCGCGATCCTAGGCATATACATCTTTTCAAAGGGAGTTATCTCTGCCTCCATCTCAAGCGACAGAAGGTACTCTCCGTAGTCGGCAAAGCTCTCCTGCAGCTCATTTCTCTTCTTATTGGCCATATACATCTCGTTGCGCTTCTTGTCGTCGTCGGATATGTTTGTGGCCTCGAAGTACCCTGCGTGATCGAGTATCCTTATGTAGTGCTCCGGGGCATCGAGCGCCGGCACTGCTGCTCCGCTTATCTGACCCTCTACGATCGCCCTCTCGGCGGGGTTGTCATCCACAAATACGAGCGACTCAGGAAGGATGTTTAGCTCAGAAGCGATCGCCTTAAAGTTCTCACTCTTTGGCTCCCAGTTTGCCTTTATCGCCACGAAGTCATCAGGAGAGAGCTTTCCGTCCGGATGCTCTAACCCTGCGATCGCGTTTTCCTTATCATTCTTGGAATCAACAGTAAGAAGCACTCCTATATCCTTCTGCATTTTGACGTAGGACTGAAACTCTGAATAGACCTGTCCAAGGTTCGTCTCCTGACCTATCTCAATTCCGTCCACACCGTCGTCTCCCACGACTCCTCCCCAAAGGGTGTTGTCGAGGTCGAGCACAAGTCCCTTTTTGTTCTTCCCATAGAGCGACTTGATGATGCGGGATACGTTGTAGCTAAGCGTCGGAATCGCATCCATGCAGAGGGCATATTTGTACATATGCCAGTAGAGAGGATCCGACCAGGCATCAAGCCCGTAGCAGGCTGAGAGGTAGTTTATGTCATTGATAAAAAAGCTTCCTCCCCCGGCGGATTCTTTTCTTGCATAGGAAGCAAACATCTCATTCAGCCTGTTTATAAAAGAAAGCCTTCCGTGTATGTCAAACGCGTCCCTGTTTCCAAGAAGCCTGTAAAACGGCGCCTCAAAGTTACACTGTATAATGGGGCAGTGGAAAGTTTCCTTTAGTTTCTCCCACATCGCAGCAAAGTGCTGATATGTCCTTGAAAGCTTATCATCCACGTCCTTCTCTGAATCATCCATGACCGGATAGTCGGTGATATTTCTGTTTGAAGTGTGGACGTAGATTATATCGGGGGCAAAATCAACGAGCTCCTTCGGGGCGAACATGGCGTCCTGCCAGTACTGCCCATACTCAGATTCATAGAACTCAGCCTCAATACCATAATTCAATAAAAAGAGCTCCAGGATCCTTATGATGTCGTGAGTTGTAGAACCCCCGAGCACCGCGATCTTCTTTTTGATCCTCTCGCTCCCATCAGATAAAAGAGCCTTTTTGAGGCTCTTTGACTTTTTCATTATATATGCGCTGTCAAAAGGATATTCCAGTTCTTTCATTATCTGCTCGCTCCACTCATTATCCCGTCGAGGTAATCCTTCCACTTTCTGTTGGTAACCTCCGGGCTGTACTTTTCTTTAAGCGCCGATGCGTTTTCCCCAAGGGTATTGGCAAATTCCCTGTCGAGAAGGATCCTCTTCATCGCCTTTGTCATCTCCTTCTCATCTCCGACAGGCACGAGAAGACCATTGACTCCGTTCACTATAAGATCTGCTGGTCCGCCGCAGGGGCAGTCCGTTGATATGCAGGGGATGCCAAGCGCCATGGCTTCTATTAGGGAATTGGGCATGCCCTCCTGATTGGATGCAAGTATGTAAAGGGAGGCCTTCTCAATGTGCTCGGCGACGTGCGCCACCATTCCCCTGAATTCTATGCTGCTGCCAAGCCCGAGCTTTTCCGCGTAGTGGGTAAGCTTTAGTCTGTCAGGTCCGTCGCCGTAAATGACAAGCCTGTAGTCGGCAAAGCCCTTCTCCCTGATCCTCGCAAAACACCTCATGACCATCGCCTGGTTCTTATTCTCGTCAAGGCGTCCCACCATGACTATGGTCTTCTCCCTCTCGCCCTTAAACCTTTCCCTGATAAAGCTTTGGTTTACGGAATTGGGGAGTATGATGCATTTTTTCCGGATGTAAGGCGGAAAGTACTTTTTGGCTCCCTCGGACTGTACTATTATGCCTGCTGCCCTTCCAAAGCTCGCGAGCATACCTGCCCTAAGCCCAAAAGAGTCGTACTCCATCACGGGGTCAGCCCTGACGCTCACAACGACGGGTATGTTCCTGTTTCCCACAGTCGACAGTGCCATGATGTTGTTCTTTCCAATAAAGCTAAGGATCAGATCCGGGCTCAGCTCCTCCCAGATGCGCCTCAGCTTCTTTGACCTCATGCGGAGATTGTATATCCTGCCTTTTTGCTCACTCCTTAAAAGAGCCGAAAAGACTCTGTCTATTCCGCCCTTTTCTCCGCCCCTTGGGTCTACCCATACATCGTTCTCCTCAGTGTCCGCAACCAGCTCAGCGCCCTCAGCGCCTGCGGGGACTCTCCTCCAGGCGGCGTGCGAAACCTCGTACTCATCAAGAGCAAGGTAGGTTGTCACAAGTGTCACTTTATAACCCTGCTCAAAAAAGTAATCCGCAAGGTTCGACATTACTCTCTCTGCGCCGCCCTTTCTGAGGGACCCGATGAACATCGCTATATGTTTTTTCTTCTCAGGATCAGAATTCGACAAGTTCGACTATCCCCATGCTGATGTTGTTAAGAAACACAACTCTTTTTCCGTCTATACAGGGTGCTATATCAGGCTCCTGTATCACTGTGTAGCGCTTATCCTCTAGTTCTTTTATCGCAGCTTCTATATCATCCACTTCATAGCAGAAGTGATAAGGCGCATTCCTGAAATGTTTAAGAAGCGGATACATCGGCGAATTCTCGCTCATCGGCTGGATAAGTTCAATCCTGTAGTCGCCGTTTACAAGAAACTCAATATTTATGTCCCTGATACTGTCATAGGAAGTCTCTCTCTCGACAGTGTATCCCAGCTCCAGAAACTTTTTTTCTGTCTTTTCTATGTTTTTGGCAAGGTATCCGACATGATGTATCTTCATATCTCAGCCTTTTATCTTTCCCATTATAGAGTTTGCCATTTCACCTACGTTCTTCATGGCAACGATCTCGCCCATGGTGAACTTTATCCCAAACTCCTGCTCAATGGCATTCATGAGGTTGATGTGCTCAAGTGAATCCCAGTCCTCGATGTCCGCAGCTGTTGTGTCATCATTTACTGTTATGTCATCATCCTCGAATACATCCCTGAAAACCTCGTTTATCTTTTCAAAAACCTCTTCTCTGGTCATATCTGCCTCCTTTTCGCTATTCCATGTAATAGTTGTACCACTGCTGGAAGATAAAGAAGGACCAGGCAATCTTGCTGAAGTTCGCGCCTGTTGACGGGCCTGCGTCCCCATTTACCACATAGTCATTTATAAACCCGGACACGTATCCGGCATCAAATATTCCCTGCTTCCTGAGAAAAGAGCTGCTGCTGTAATCAAGCAGTGCCTCTTTTAAAGGACCGCGAAGCCACGCATCCATAGGAACGCCAAATCCGGTCTTTGGTCTCTCGAGAAGGTTCCTGGGAATATAGTCGTAAGCGATGTCTTTTAATATATGTTTCTTGTCACCCTTATAATACTTGAACCTGTGGGGTATCCTGAAGGAATACTCCATGACAGCCGTATCCATAATGGGGCACCTGTTCTCGAGGGAGTACTTCATGGAAGCCCTGTCCATCTTGACCAGTATGTCCTCCGGAAGGTAGGTGTCCATATCAAGGAGCATCCTCCTTACCTGGAAGTTTGACACTCCGTACAGGCTCTCTACCGGGTACAGTACCGGCGCCTCGTTGATGGCAAGGTTAAAGTCTGTATTTATATAGTCCAGAGCACACACGGGAATGTCGAGCACCTCTTTCCCCGAAAGAAATGCGTGTGATGCCCGGATATAGCCTTCCGAAACAAGCTGCGTCTTGGTCTCGGGGTCTCTGTTGCCAGCGACCACCCTGACTCTGAAGGGCATTTTGTCGATCAGTCTTCCCTTTCCGATCGGGATCCTGCCAATCTCGTGAACTATCGCCCCCGGAATCTCAAGCTTCTGTGCCTGACCGACGTTGTCATATATATTGTAGCCGCAGAAGAACTCGTCTCCTCCGTCACCTGAAAGAGCAACGGTAACATCCTTTTTGGCAAGCCTCGACACCAGCATTGACGGTATCTGTGAGTTGTCAGCAAAGGGCTCATCGTAGTACTGCGGAATGCTCGCCACAAGGTCAAACATCTCTTTTTCCGTGATGTAGAGCTCCGTGTGGTCGGTTCCAAGGTAGGAGGCTATCTCCTTCGCATATTCTGCCTCATTGTAGCTTGGAATATCAAATCCTATGCAGAAAGTCTTGACGGGCTTATCCGAAAACTCCTGCGCGATGGCAGTAACAAGCGAAGAATCATACCCTCCGGAGAGGAACGTTCCAAGCGGCACATCAGCTATCATCCTTGAAACGACTGCATTTTTCAGTCTTATCTTGAGTTCCTCTTTCGCCTCTTCGTAGCTTCCTACAGGATCAGAAGACATCTTTCTGTACACATCTTTGATATTCCAGTACTTCCACTTTTTGATCTCACCGCCGCTGAACTTAAGAACGCTTCCGGCTTCTAATTTGTAAACATCGGTAAATACAGTCTCCGGCGCCGCGATGTACTGCTGATACAAAAACCTTGGTATTATCTGCCGTCTTATCTCCGGCTTAAAACCGGGACATTTAAGTATGGGCTTTAGCTCCGACGCAAAGACAATGTTGCTGCCATCAATCCAGTAGAACAGAGGCTTTTTGCCTATCCTGTCGCGTATCAGGTACACGTCGCCGCTCTCCCTGTCATAGATTGCTATCGCAAACATTCCGTGGATGTGATCAACCATGTCAATGCCCCACTTAAGGTATGCCGCGATCAGAACCTCGGTATCGCAGGAGGATTTGAAGGCGTAGCCGGTCAGTTCCTCCTTAAGTTCGAGGAAATTGTATATCTCTCCGTTAAACACCACAGATATCCTCTTGTCCTCTGAGTGCATCGGCTGATGCCCCATCGGGGAAAGATCGAGGATAGCAAGTCTTCTATGGGCAAAGCCTATGGCATAACCATCAGCTCCCTCATATATCTCGACTCCGGCATCATCCGGCCCCCTGTGGTACATGGTGTCGTTCATGATCCGCAGATCTTCCTGTGTTATTCTCTTTTTAGATACGTATCCGCAGATCCCGCACAATTTATCATTCTCCTTAGATGTCTATAGGCTTAATGTCAAATTCATCCCTGATCGGTCCAAAGTCCTTGCACTCATTGTCTATCGAATCGATGAGCTCCTTGTACTTCTCATTTACCAGTGTCTTGTAGTTGTCCAGATTGTCATATCCCTTTTTGGTCCAGGCAAACGGATGTGTCAGGATCTGGATCTTGTCGTGTTTATTTATGGTTTCTTCGTCGGGGTAGCCGTATCTCCAGATGTGATTGGCATCCGACATATATTTTACTTCGAGCTGTGACTGCGGCGACGCCTTGGGATCAAATGTAAAGAATTCGTCCTGATAAGCGTTCAGTATTCCGTTTAGTTTGATGTCCTCAGCAAGAACGCTCGGTGAAGGTCTGTGAATGGAAAAAGAATTTATCTCAAATCCCAGCATATCGCTGAGCATATTGATCTCCTGCTTTATCCTGTCACGTATCGTCCTCATGTCAGTCATTCCGTTAAGCGCAAAGTGAAGACCGATGTTCTGACCTCTCTCATGCATATCGGTGAGGATATCCCTGTTCTTTCTCGAGAGTATGTTGTAGGAGTTGTTGGTCCACTGGAAGAAAAATGTCGATCTGAAATCCATGCTCTCCTCAACCTTGGAAAGAGCATAGGCCCTGTCAACGGAGTATTCCACATCGTGCCTCATGATGATGAACTCGTCCTTGTCCTTGGCTTCATCAAAGGTGCAGTATCTTCCGGTTTCCTTTATTATCCTGATTATCTCCCTGTAATCATTAAACGAAAACATCTCTTAGCTCCTTACTTTTTGAAATCATTTATTACCTTGTCGAGGTAGTCCCTCCACTGCACAAAAATGGCATGAGCGTTGGTTATCTCCTCTATCCTGGCAGCTTCCCTTCCAAGGCGCGCGGCAAGTTCCTTATCTTCAATGAGTCTGCACAGCGCCCTTGTCAGAGCCTCTTTGTCTTTTATCGGGATCAGAAGGCCATTCTCCCCGTCCCTGATAACGGTTGCGGGGCCTCCGCAGGGGCAGTCGGTCGCGACGATCGGCATTCCCATCGCCATGGCTTCAAGGAGCGAGTTTGGAAGCCCCTCCCAGTCTGAAGTGAAGGCGTATACCTCCCCTTTGGGGATTATCTTTTCAAGTTCATCGGATCCTCCCATGAGAAGGATATAGTCTTCTGCGTGATTCTCATTTATTATGCGGTCAAGGATCTCTTTTGTCCCGTCAAAAGAATCCGGCCCGTATATCTTAAGCTTATAATCGGGGTGCCTCTTGTGGACTTCCACAAATGCCTCGCAAAGCAGCGGCTGATTTTTGAAATCCACCAGCCTTGCATGATGAACTACTGTCTTTTCCTTGACATCCGGGTGCACTGCTCCAAAATACTTGGGGTTGACCGGATTTAGTATGATCGTCGAATTGTCCTGCAGATAGGGCTTAAAAAACTCTCTCTGTCCTTTAGTCTGGAAAACCGCGCCTGCAGCCTTTGGGAACAGGGCGTGGATCTGAATCTTGTCGGATAAGTGGTCGTAGTGTCCCTTAGGATCTGTCCTGCAGCAGACTATCGTTGGCACATCGCTTGAGCCCGCTGCCATGAGTGCCCTGTAGTTGGCTCTCTGGGCAAAGGCCACAAGCACATCCGGGTGATACTTTTTAACGAACTCCTTAAGGTACTTTACCCTTAAAAAGAACTTGGTGATCCGGCTTTTCTTCTCATCGCCCTCTCTGAGTCCCACATGAACCCTGGTAACTCTCTCATCCAGCTCGAACTCATCCTTGTCGTACCACTCTGTGGCGACATATACCTTTATGCCTTCTTTTGCAAACTGATTCGCCAGATTGGATACCACTCTCTCGGCTCCGCCCTGGACCAGACAGTTTAAGTGAAATGCAATACTCTTCATTCTTACTTTAGTACCGTGCCCTTTACAATTTCTGCTTCAGACTCGAATCTGTCTATGAGAAGGGAGCCGTCCACAGTCCTTACAACCAGCTTATTGTCAAATATATCGACAACCTCTCCGGGCGCATAGCCTGAGAAATCTATCATCTCATCGAAGGGATGTGCCTGCCATATCCTGACCTTTCTGTCGTCTTTTTCCTCGTCCGCATAGCAGAAAGCCCCGGGGAAAGGAGCTGCAACCCCTCTTATGAGGTTGTAGATATTCCTCGTCCTGTCGTGAAAATCAATCTTTCCATCTGCGGCTGTACGTTTATTGTACCATGAATCGAAGTCTTTTGAATCAGTGTGTATTTCGACCTCGCCCTTTTCCAGATATGTCTTAAGAAGCCGTGCTATCAGATTCTTGGAGCATATCATGTTCTTGTACTGTGCAGTTCTGATATCGTCGTGCTCATTTATCTGGAACATCTGCGTCGCAAAGACGTTGGGGCTGTCGGCGTGTTCGTCGTACTTAAAGAGATTTAAATTAAACCTGGTATCCCCGAGGATCATCGACCAGTTTAAAGGAGACCTGCCCCTGCCAAAGGGGAGATATCCGCAGTTGCCATGAAAGCCGAAGATGCCAACCTTAAATGCGTCAAGCACCTCCTTGGGGATAAGCCTCTGCCAGCCCATCACAATTCCTATGTCAAAGGTGTTCTCTTTAATAAATGTCCTTGTCTTTTCGTCGCTTAAAAAATAGCTGTCTGCCTCAAAGACCGTGATCCCAAACCTTTCCGTAAGTGACGACAGGCCCTTGTATCCGGATACCTGGTTGTGCTGCAGAACCTTGCCCGCGATCGTAATGACAAGATCGACGCTGCAGATCTCTTCCTGTATAAACTCTATGATATTTTCAGATGTGTCTTTTACTCCAAATACAACTACCTTATAGTGCATCATTCATACCTCTTCAAAATCTCATGGATACTCTCCCTGTACCTCTCGGGAGTAAAACAGAGCGCCCTCTCGCAGGACTTTTTTTCACACCTCTTCAATAGCTCCTCATCGTCAAGAAGCCGTATGATCTCCTTGGAAAGCATACGTTCCTCCTCAATGATATTCTCGGGATCAAAATCCTCATTGTCATCCATATCGGGGATGAGGGTTCCGTATTCGCCGCGTAAAGGCTCAGTTATGCTGCTTCCGTCCGGTATTCTCTTTATCAGATCCTCATACTCATCTTCAGACAGGAGTATCTCCCTGGGTCCAGTCTTGCAGTCAGCTGAGATGACCGGCTTTTTAAGGGCCATCGCCTCGAGCACTGCGTTGGGGAATCCCTCTCTGTTGGACGAGCACACATATATGTCGGATGCTGCCACATAGGGAAATGGGTTCTTCTTAAGTCCCATAAAAGCCACCTTGTCCCTGATACCGAGTTTTTTGGCCATCTCTTTGTACCTGTCCCAGTTGCCTGCACCCATTACCAAGAGCCTGCACTCGGGGTGTCGCACCTGGACAAGGTAAAATGCCTTCACAAGGTGCCAGATACCCTTGATGTGGTCATTCCTTGCCATGCAGGAGATGGTCTTTATGTTATCACCGGCAAAAGGAAAGTCATCTATGGTCTCAGCGGCCTTATTTTTGACATCCTCAACATCCAGAGGATTGTAGATAAAGGTGCTCCTGTTGTAGTTGTAGTCTGAAAGTAGCTGCCTCACAATCTCCTTGGAGCAGGACAGAACCTGGGCGGAACGCCTGCAAAAGAGCTTTACCTCCCTCTTGTTGTCCATGTCTGTCTGGCACCTAAGTCCCGTGAGCACGCTCTCCTTCCCCTTTGAGAGGACGTTGACATAGTTGGCACTGCTCCCAAAGCTGTAGGCAATGTCGATACCGCGCTCTTTCTTTATACGCTTTACCTTATTCACTCTCTTAAAAACATTTATTACTTTATTGACAAGTCCCTTTCTGGCAGGAACATCAATGTCTATGACCTCCAGCCCTGTAATATCAAAATTGATATCTCTGGAACTGAAGATAAGTATGCACACATTGTAATAGTCCTTAAGCAGCCTTGCCGTTTTTATACAAACCCTCTCAAAACCGCCCTGGTGCAGCATTGGCACCATCAGCATGAGATTCTTTTTACTCGTTTTCATCAATTACCCGTCTCTTAAAATCTTCCGCTTTCATAAAACAGTGTCATCATCCTGGCCTGAGACTTCACATCAAAGCCCGCGCTCTTTAGCTTGCCGATTATATAGCCTGAGCTCTGCGATCTGTCTCCTATAGAGAATTCTATGGCCTTGCGCCCCTGCCTGGGCAGGCTCCTTTCAGTATCAGCCACATTTACCTTCTCAAATCCCCATCCGTCGTCAAGGACATCAAAATCGGGAGTGTCTTCATTTTCAAACATGCTCTCTCTTCGCTCACCTGCGATCTGGGTCAGTGTGCGATTGAGCCTTATCTCTTCTTCGAGAGCGTCCGTCTGATGGTCCTCCCAAAGCATAAGGTCATCGAGGATCTTCCTCGCCCAGTCCCTTGGCTCGGACTTTATGCTCCTCATTGATACAAGCTCCGTTACATTCACTTCAGATGTCACACTGTCAGAGACAAGGCACTGAAGTCCGGCGGCCTGTGCCTCTATAACACTCCCCGGGAGCCCCTCATATCTTGAAGGGAAACAGAAATAATCCATTGCCTGATAGTAGTCGCTTGCATTTGACTTGTTGCCCGCAAAGATACATCTGTCGCGCACATGCAGCTTTTCCGCAAGTTTTTTCATCTCATCAAGAAGAGGTCCCTTTCCAAGCATCAGAAGCCTTATCCGCATACCGTGGAGCATACTGTACTGATTGAGATCGTCGTTGTCAACGAGTCTGACGAGCTGCGAAAAGACCTCGATCAGAAACTCGTGGTTCTTGGCATAGCGAAAGCTACCGACATGGCCGATCACCAGTGCGTTGCTTACGCCAAGCTCCTGCCTTATCTTTTCCCTGATCTTCTCATTATACGCAAATCGTCCAAGGTCAATCGCATTGGGTATGATCTTAACTCTCCCCGCGTCAAGCTGGTTCTGGCCAAAAACCGATATTCCGGCTTCTCTTGAGCAGGCAAAATTAAAGTCTGTCACCCCGGGTCTTTTGAGGGATGAGCGCAGCATCTTCGTAGCAAATCCCTTCAGCCCGTTGTCAACCCCGGCGCTTCTTGCATGGGCGATGCAGATCGGGACACCCGCCTTTTTCGCAATAGGCAGGTAGATCGAAGCAGTACTGGTCATATGTCCCTGCACTACCTTCCACTCATCTTTATGATCGTCAAAAAACTTCTTTATCGCTGCCCTGTAGGCTGCAAGATTTGTCCCGGTAAACCTCGGGAGGCAGAATATCCTTCCCCCAAGTTTAAGTACACTATTATCAAAATAGTCCGGCTCCCGAACTGCCATCAGTTCATCAGAGGTCGGACTCTTCTTTCCTGTTTTGTCAGCAGGATAATGAACAAGAAAATCAAACTGTATCCTGTCCCTATCCATGTTTCTGTATAGATCCATAATGCGGCACTCTGCGCCGCCAAGACCCAGCACTCCAAGCACGTGGAGAACACGGATCTGTCCGTAGCTTTCTTCCATACGGTCTTCCCTTTATCTGTCTGTCATCTCTTTCGCATTGATACCAAAGTTCTCTTCCCTATCGCGAGCAGATACTGCAAAGCGCGCTCCCCAAACCATCTTTTGCCTATATCCATGTCCCTGTACGCGTCATAGGATACCACCTTGCCTGTAGAAAGAAGGTCTTTAAGCTTCTCAAAGTCCTTGTCGTCCATGGTCGAAGCGTGGTATACAAAGGTCACAAGACCGTCTCTTTTATCCTCAAGGCTCCTGCTTCTTTGAAGCGATATCGGATAAAAGATCATTCCCCTTTCCCTGTAGGGATGGGTTCCGAAGCCATCCGTTATGATGCCAAAGCCGTTTTGCCTAAGCGCCATAAGCGTGTTTTTGTCAAAGGAGTGCGACGGAGCCATGAATATATCAGTGGTTATCCCATGGCCATTCAGGATCTCTTTTCCCTTCTTTATCATCTCCAGTTGCCTCTGCAGCGAAAGCCCCGCAAATTCGGACTTGGATCCTATGGGGAAAAGACCTCCGTCCCTTGTGGTATAGAGATGATTATACCCGTGCATTGCTATTGTCCAGCCGCTTCTTTGAAGACCCTGCACATACTCCCAGAAGTCCTCTCTTGGCTTTTCTATATGCAGCTTCCTGTCGCGGTTTTCCGGCACAACGCCGATAAGAGGCCTGATCCCATGGGCATCCAGAAGTTCCTTGACCTTGTGGAACTTCTTCCAATCCATATCCGCAGTTATATCATCCATTCTTATCGCAATGCGCATATCAAATGATTCCTTACAGGTTCTTTTTGTACCAGTCTATGGCAAGCTCTATTCCCGCCTTGAAGTCATAGGACGGATCGTATCCAAGGTTCTTTCTGGCCTTGGAGATATCAGCATTTGAATCCCTGATATCGCCCTTTCTGGGAGGTCCGTATATCGGCTCCACATCCATTCCGAGGGCGTCTGTCAGATGGTGGTAAACATCGATCAGAAATTCTCTTCCGCCTGCACCTATGTTGTAGGCTTCACCAGCCGCCTCTGACGGCGCAAGGCAGGCCCTGAGATTCCCCTCGATAACATTGTCGACATAGGTAAAGTCTCTCGACTGTTTGCCGTCTCCGTTGATGGTAGGTACCTCCCCGTTCATGAGCTGCTTGAGGAACTTGGGGATAACAGCAGCATAGGCGCCATTGGGATCCTGTCTTCTTCCAAAGACATTGAAGTATCTAAGTCCATAGGTGTCGAGGCCGTACAGACTCTTGTAGAGCTTGCCGTACTCCTCGTCAGTCTTCTTGGTCAGAGCATAGGGCGAAAGTACATTGCCCTCCTGTCCCTCTCTCTTGGGAAGAGTGGTGGAATCTCCGTAGACGGATGAACTTGAGGCATAGATAAATTTCTTTACGCCGTTCTGCCTTGAAGCCTCCATCATGTTGAGGGTTCCTCTTATATTGATCTCCTCATACAAAAGAGGCATCTCAATGCTCCTTGGAACGCTTCCCCAGGCAGCTTCATTGAGAACATAGGTCACTTTCTCGGTAGCCTTAAGGCATGCGTCAAAGTCCCTTATATCCTCTTTCAGGAAGGTAAATTTCGGATTGTCCATAAAAGGCTCAATGTTCTCGATGTGCCCTGTTGAGAGATTGTCCAGGCATCTCACAGTGTATCCCATATCAAGAAGAGCCTCGCATATGTTGGATCCTATAAAGCCGGCTCCGCCGGTGACAAGGAAGACAGAGTCTTCCGGAAATTTTAATTCTTTAAAGCTCATAATAAATCCTTTCAAAATACAACTATACGGATTGCTCCGCTTACGCTCTCGCAATCCTTATAGTCGCCAGTAGTCAAATTCCGGCTCCTGATAATCGTTCATGTCATAGAGGCCCTTGATGTCAAGGAATACCTTGGTCTTGCGCGCAGGGTTAAAGAACTTCCCGATGTCAGAAGGAGTGTAGTCCTTAAAGTCATTGTGGGATACTGCCATGATGACTGCATCCATGTCCTTAACTGCAGATATATCATCGAACTCTATTCCGTAGAGCCTTCTGGCTTCATCAGAGTCAGCCTGGGGATCAACGACAACGGGAGTGATGCCATACTCTCCAAGCTCTTTGTATATATCGATTACTTTAGTATTTCTCGTATCAGGGCAGTTCTCCTTGAAGGTAAAGCCAAGGATCGCAACCTTCGCGTTCTTGACCGGGATATCGTTGGCAATGAGTCTCTTTACACAGGCCTCTGCAATATACTTGCCCATGTCGTCATTGATGCGCCTTCCGGAAAGTATGATCTGCGAGTGGTATCCGAGCTCCTCTGCCTTGTAGGTGAGGTAGTAGGGGTCAACACCGATGCAGTGTCCGCCTACAAGCCCCGGGAAGAAGTGAAGGAAATTCCATTTGGTGCCCGCAGCTTCAAGTACGCTCTTTGTATCAATTCCCATTCTATGGAAGATCATTGAAAGCTCGTTCATAAAGGCTATGTTGATATCTCTCTGGCTGTTCTCGATTACCTTGGCAGCCTCGGCAACCTTGATGGACTGAGCCTTATATACGCCTGCAAGCGCAACAAGCGAGTAGACCTTCGCAACAGTGTCAAGGGTCTCCTCATCCATTCCGGATACTATCTTGGTGATGGTATCAAGCCTGTGAACCTTGTCGCCGGGGTTGATACGCTCAGGAGAATATCCGATCTTGAAGTCCACGCCGCACTTAAGTCCCGATTCCTGCTCAAGTATCGGCACGCAGATATCCTCGGTAACTCCCGGATATACAGTGGACTCGTACACAACTATTGATCCCTTTGTCAGGTACTTGCCGAGTGTGTGGCTTGCTCCCTCAACAGGTGTAAGATCCGGCGTGTGGTCATCGTTGACCGGTGTCGGAACAGCAACAACATGGAACTTGCACTCACGCAGTTTCTCAGGGTCTGCGGTGAACTCAACCGTTGTCTCTTTTATCGCGTCGTCGCCGACTTCTCTTGTGGGGTCTATCCCCTTTTTGTAAAGTTCAACCTTCTGTGCATTGAAGTCATAGCCCACAACCTTAATCTTTTTGGCATAGGCAACCGCTATCGGCATTCCGACATAACCAAGTCCCACAAGGGAAAGCTTTTCTTCTCCGGCAAGGAGCTTCTCATAAAGATCCATTAAAATTTCCTCCAAATCATGAATGGGATTTATCCCTCAGTCTTTAACTATCGCTTTTATCTCACTAATATACGTATGTATTATACTACGCCTGTCAAATTTCTGCTCAACGTACGCTCTGGCAGCCTTTCCCATCCCCGCACGGGCATCCTTTGGAAGCTCGACAAACCTCTCGATGGCCTCATAGAGCGACTCCTTTGACCTGGGTCTGCACAGAAATCCCGACACATCCTTTTGAACTATTTCTCTGCAGCCGCTTATGTCACAGGTGATCACAGGTCTCCCGGTTGATGCCGCCTCCATGATCACGTTGCTCATTCCCTCATGGTAGGACGGATGAACTACCGCATCGGCCTCTTTTATATAGGGATGGATGTCCTTCTGATAGGGAATTGTCTTAAAATAGCCCTGGCTCTCGGCCTCTTTTACCTGCTCCTCAAAGTCCTCCTCAGAGTATCCGACGGCTGCAAACGAGACTCTGTCGCCGTATTTATCGTGAGCCTTTTTCGCGCAGTAGAGAAGTTCCTCTGTCCCCTTCTCCTTCATAAGGCGCCCTATATACAGGAACCTTGTGATGTCTCCCCTATGCCCGGGGTAAGGCTCAAACCTGTGCTTTTCAAGGTTCACGCCTGAGCCGCTCACCGTGACGGCCTTCATTCCCCTGATGCCATGCTGCTCAAAGATCTTCCTGTTTTCTTCATTCTGGAAAAAGAGGCATCGGCAGGCCTTAAGCGATGTTCTGTACATGAATACGATCAGTTTAAGGAGCACGCCGCCCCTCTCAAAAGTTGAACCCAGTCCCGTGATTGTCGATATATAGGGGATTCTGAGCATCCTGCAGGCAAATCCTCCATAGATGTTGGGCTTGATCGTGTAGGTGATGACTATGTCCGGCCTAACGCTTTTAAGCAGTTTCTTATAAGCGCCAAACAGAGCCATATCCTGAACAGGATTGACTCCGCGTCTGTTGATCTCGGTATGTATTACCCTGCAGCCCTCTTCTTTCAGCTCTCTTACCTTCATGTCATCAGGAAGGCTTATCACCACTTCAAAGCCCTCATCCATAAGGCCGGTAAGAAGTTCATTCCGAAAATCATAGAGGCCGCTGGATGAGTTGGCAAGTATCAGTGCTTTTTTCATTCCGCAAGACTCTCCTCAGGCATAACCTTAAGCTCGTTGTACTTCATCATATAGATTCCGTCCCTGTAGTCTCCTATACTCACCGGGTTCTCTCTGCCCTCGAGGTTGTTTATTATAAATTTGGGGAAGTTGACTCCGCACTCATAGGCGTGCGGGTAGCCGCCGCCAAATCTCGGATTGACCTCGGACAGATACCAGGTGTCCTCATCCTCATTGTAGAACAGGTCAATATCGATCATCCCTCTGTAGCCCACGGTCTCAACGAAGGTTGCGAGCTGCTTAAAGAGGTTGTCGTTCCTGCAGGAAACGGACTTGTCAGTCTCACCCGCCCTCATCTTGATCTTTTTCTTGAGGAATATCGAGACGCATTTTCCGGATATCATATCTATGTAGACGTCAGCGCCGTACTCCTGACCATGCATGTAGTCCTGTATCATAAGTCCGTCGAAGTCATGGAAAAGAGCTGTCAGCATCTCCCTGGATCTGACTTCGTTGATATTGATGGAGGCGCTTCCCTTCTGAGGCTTCACAAATACAGGAAAGTCTGTCTCCCCAGCCTGTCTTGAGGCCTCAAATATGTCAATTGAAGGATAGCATCTGGCAGTCGGAATTCCGAGCTTGCAGAGCATGTCGTACATTCTGAACTTGTCAAGACTCGTCTCGCACAGCTCATAAGATGAGACGATCGGAGTAACGCCAATAGATGTGAACCTGTCCGCGTTTTTTGCAAGAAGCGACAGCTCCGGGTCAATAAGACTAAAGACACCGCTTACCTTTTCCTTTTTGCAGATCCTTATGATCTCATCAATATAGCCGGGGGCGTCGATTCGTGATACCATCTCAGCCTTGTCGGCATCATATACTGCGGGGCCAAGGTCGGAACAGTCAGTTGCAATTACCTTTCCGGCCATTTCCCTTTTGAAATATTGAACTACCTTGTTCCTTGTTCCGGCACTAAGTATCAGAATATTAGTTGACATTGACTACCCTCCTTTTCATTTAAGTCTGCCTGTCCTATCAAGCCTCTCCTGTCTTATCTGCGCAAAGTTGCCCTCTACCTTGTTGGTATCTTCTGCGACCTGTTCGGTGTGGCCAAATACTGTCTTAAAGGTCATGCCGATAACCTTGAGATCCATGAGAAAGCTCAGGTTCTCAACATATGTCGCATCGAGCTCGAACCTCGTGTCCCAGTCCACGGTGTTGCGCCCACTTGCCTGGGCAAGTCCGGTAAGTCCCGGCCTTACAGTGTGGCGAAGTTTCTCCCTCTCAGTGTAATAGGGAAGATATTCAACAAGCAGTGGCCTCGGACCTATAAAGCTCATATCTCCCTTTAGTATGCAGAAGATCTCCGGAAGCTCGTCGAGACTGGTCTTTCTCAGGAGCTTACCAAAGCCGGTCAGTCTCTTGCTGTCCGGAAGGAGCCTGCCCTCACTGTCCCGTTCATCGGTCATGGTCCTGAACTTGTACATATCAAAGATCTTCTCTCCCCTTCCGGGTCTTGGCTGCCTGAACAGAATGGGGCTTCCGAGCTTTACCCGAACCAGTATGGCCAGGATAATATACAGCCAGGAAAAGAGAACGATTATCACAAGCGCTATCAGGATATCCAGTACTCTCTTTATATATTTGGCGTAAAATGTATTTTTCATATTATGCGAAGCATCTCTTTATAATCTCAATGATCATATCCTGCTGATCAGGAGTCATCTTGTTGTCACTTGGAAGGCAAAGACCTCTCTCAAATATATCGGCTCCCACGTCTGTAATGCCCTGCTCTTTTATGTAGGCATTGCTCCTTGCCCTGCCGTTTCCGCTCTTTGTAATAAACGGATTCATCCTGTATATGGGCTGCATATGCATAGGCTTCCATATAGGGCGCCCCTCAGCATTGTATTTGGCGATGGTCTCAAGTATCTGTGTGGGGCAGCTCTTGCCGGGCTCAGCCTCGTAGAGAGCGTCCTTCTCACCTCGCACCTGTCTGCACATTGCATCCCTGTCAATGATCATGCAGGACAGCCAGAAGTTGGGCTCTGAATTTGCCTCATCATAAGGATTCATCGAAACCGGCAGGTCTTTAAAACCTTCCTTGTAGCGCATATAGATTGCTTTTTTCTGGGCTATGTGCTCCTCAAGATACGGCATCTGTCCCCTCACGACGCCTGCCACCACATTGCTCATCCTGTAGTTGAATCCTAACTCCTCATGCTGATACCAGGAGGCATCCTCTCTTGACTGGGTTGACCACTTGCGAATCCTGTGCGCATCCTCAACGTTGTCTGTAAGGAACATCCCTCCGGCGGATCCTGTTATGATCTTGTTGCCGTTAAAAGAGATTATCCCGTAGTCTCCGAAAATACCTGTCTGCCTGCCCCTGTAGGAAGCCCCGAAGGATTCGGCCGCATCCTCAACAATAAGCGCGCCGTGTCTGTCGCAGATATCCCTTATCTCATCCATCTTGCCGGGTGTCCCGTAGAGGTGCGCGATCACAACCAGCTTAACATCCGGGTATATATCAAAGGCCTTCTCAAGTGCCACCGGATCCATATTCCAGGTGTCCTCTTCAGTATCAATAAAAACTGCCTCTCCGCCCTCATAGGCAACGGGATTCACCGTGGCATCAAAAGTCATGTCTGCGCAGAATACTCTTTTGCCCTCAAGGCACCCGTGCGCAACCTTTGGCTGACCGTAGAGACGCTCACCCGCGAGCCTGATAGCCAGATGAAGAGCGGCAGTTCCTGACGAGAGCGCAACAGCGTCTCTGCATCCGATCTTTTCCGCAACCATTTTCTCAGATTCGTTTATATTGGCGCCTACTGTTGACATCCAGTTGGTCTCATAGGCCTCCTGCATGAATTTCAGTTCATCGCCATGCATTGTTGGTGATGCAAGATAAAGTTTTTTCTCAAAGGGCTTAAGTTCCATATTTATCACTTCCTTACATAAAATGCCTCACTGACCGGCAGCATCTTTATTGATCATCTCGGAGGTCTTGGCGAGTGCTTCTTTCCTCTCCCTTGTCATGGTATATCTGTGAACATCCGGATGATATGTCTCAACTATCTCTTTTACAAGGTCTCTGATATTCGGCGATTCCTCTTTTGCAGCCACATTCAGCTTCTCGAGCTGGCTAAAGAATCTCATCTCGTCCATATCGATAGGCTTGCCGATGTGGATCATCTTGTTCTCGGTATCCTGAAGTCCCTCCTCATCCATGAGCATCTCCTCATAGAGCTTCTCTCCGGGGCGAAGACCCGTAAACTCGATCCTTATGTCTTCTCCCACCTTGTATCCGGAGAGTTTGATGAGGTTCTCCGCAAGGTCAAGGATCTTGACCGGCTCTCCCATATCAAGGACAAAGATCTCTCCGCCCTTCGCAAAGGCTCCTGCCTGAAGTACCAATGATACAGCCTCTGATATGGTCATAAAGTATCTTATGATCTCAGGGTCTGTCACGGTTACAGGACCTCCCGCCGCGATCTGCTTTTTGAAAAGAGGTATTACAGATCCGTTGGATCCGAGCACATTTCCGAACCTTACCGCCACAAACTCAGTGTCATAGTGCTTGTTGAAGGTCTGGATGATCATCTCACAGATCCTCTTGCTGGCTCCCATGATATTGGTGGGGTTGACGGCCTTGTCCGTGGATATCATGACAAACTTGCGCGTTCCGTTCATTGCTGCTGCCATTGCTGTCTTCCAGGTTCCAAAGACGTTGTTCTTGATGGCTTCTGTCGGACTGTCCTCCATAAGAGGAACGTGCTTGTGGGCAGCGGCATGATAAACGATGTCCGGCCTGTATGTCTCAAAGATCAGGTTTATCCTTCGCGTATTCCTTACGGAAGCTATGAGAACAACCAGATCCATATCCGGATATTTGCTCTTTAATTCCTGCTGTATCTCGTACGCGTTGTTCTCATATATGTCGAGTATGATCAGCTGCTTGGGGAAGTGTCCGGCAATCTGCCTGCACAGCTCGGATCCGATGGATCCGCCGCCTCCCGTGACCATTACAACCTTATTCTTGACATAGCCCGCTATGGAGTCCATATCCACCATAACAGGGTCTCTTCCCAGAAGATCCTCTACCTCCACATCACGAAGACGGGATACGTTGACCTCTCCGTTCACCAGCTGGTACATTCCGGGAAGGGATCTTAGCTTGCAGTTCGTATTCTTGCAGATATCAAGGATCTTTTTGAGCTCAGCCCTCGACACCGAAGGAATTGCCACGATGATCTCATCTATGTCGTAGAGATCGGCGCACTCGACAATCTTCTCCCTGCCGCCTACAACCCTGATGCCCTGGATGTATTTGCCCCATTTGTTGGTGTCATCATCAATGATGCACTTTATGGACATAGTCGAATAGTTGCTTATCTGGATGTCCTTGATGATGATGTTCGCAGCCTCACCTGCTCCTATGATCATCACGGCCTTACTGTTGTTGCGGTTTCCGGCTATATGCTTCTTGCTCCTGAAAAACCTGTAGGAGAACCTGCTGACAAAAATCCCCGTGATAAGGAGAAATGTATACAAAAAGTAGTAGCTCTGCGGCACCGGCTGGGTATCAGACTTAAAAAACTGAAGTCCGATGGCATTCAGCACTCCGGAAAGTGTGCATGCCATGACAAGGTTCTGCATCTCCCTCTCTCCGGCATACGCCCACAGGCTGTCATATAGCTTGAACAGATAAAAGATCGCAATGGTGATCGCAATGTTTATCGGCAGAAAAGTCGTCACCGGAGTCATGAAATGATCGGGGATCGAATCAAAGCTAAACTCGTATCTTATAAGAATAGCGAGGAAGCTCGCTCCAATGATGCAGATAACATCGTACAGGATCAGCCCTATTCTTCTGTATAGTTTTTGATAATTAAAGGGTTCTTTATTACTCATTTTTCTCTGACCTTAAAGGTAAGTGGTGCTATGGCTAGCATGAGCGCAATTGTCATGGGATTGCTGTACTGGAAAACCCACTCAGACACACCCGCAACCATAAATCCGATCACAATGGCAGGAGTTATCAAAGACAGCGGATCTGTCTGTCTGCTATTTCTATAATAACCTATACCACACACAAGTGCCATGATAAGTACTGTAAGGAAAAGAATTCCTGCAGGTATCCCGTGGTCGTAAGCCACCTGAATATAGGTGTTGTGCGCATGGATCGCGATCTCTCCGTTTGAGAGCATCGCTCCCATTTCCTCATGCCCCCACAGATTAAGCTGCTGCATATACGATCTGAATATGCTGAGCCTTCCGTTCGATATGACATCAAGCGGATTGGAAAGATCGACATATCCCTCAAGTTCCGTAGCCAGCATAATAAGCTCAGCCCTTGTGATTCCAAGAGATGCAAGATAGTCAGGCTCCTCATTGTCCGGATCAGTTATGTCAGATATCCTGCCCTGATCATCAGTGCCTTCCTGTACATCTCCGCCGCCGTTATCCTCGTCATTGTCAATCTCTCTTCCATAGTCGTCATAAAGAAGCTCCCCTCTGCCGTCATCGGCATAGTTGTTCCTGTCAATCGGATATTCATACATGCCGACATCCATGCCAAGGATCTTGCTCTCAAAAAGATTGACGAACCTCTCGACACACATAAAGTTGGTGCTGTCCCAGTCAGCTCCGCCCCTTACAAACTCATCAGCGTCATCGATAGGGTAAAATACCGGGTCTGCGGAGATTGTAGGCAGTATTCTCTGAAGCGTAAATGCTGCAGGGAAACACAGGATGAGCGAGAGCACGAACACTCCTATGATCCTTAAAAAATCCCTCCTGTGCCAGAACATTACCACGCACACCACCAGCAGAGCGACCACTGCGATAGCCACATACGCAGTCCTCGATACAGTAAAGATGGCATATGACATGATAAACCCAAACAGGGTCATCTCTTTCCAGGCAGACACAAAGATCTCTTTAAGACCTGTTCCCTTGGGAAGGGATACTATCTTTACAACAAGCAGAACGCATACTGCCGCCCCCATAAATGTCAGGTATTCGGCAGTGACGGTCACCGTGTGGAAGATAAACGCAAACCTTCCGCTCACGTAGCCGGTAAAGTATCTGTGCAGGTAGCTGTAAAGTAGTGATATTGCAAAATTCATCATAAGACCGCCGGAGAGGATCTTGTAATAATCTCTCTTTTTATCCCAGACAGCAAGTCTTATATAAAACGCGATAAAGGTGATGGCAAGATATATCCCCCAAACCCTTGTGTTTCGAAGGACAACTATCATCACGAGAAATACAAAGAGCATAATGCCAAAAACTGTGGGACGCACCCGCTCTTTCCCCTCATGCTCTCCTCCTGATACCAGATTTCTGACTGCACTGACAATAACCCTGATCAGGTTAATGACAAGCAGCCCACCAAGCACAACGATGATCACATTATACTTGAGCACCAGATTGTTAAGATCGTATTCCTTCTCTGTCTCCGCCATCCTGTGAAGAGCATAGAAACGCGCTCCATAGCTGACGGATCCGATGATCCATACGAGGTTATACAGGTTAAAGACCTCTTTGAAGGAAAATGTCAGAAGCATCATCACTATCAGCCAAATGGCCATTCGTCTCTCCGAGAGATAGTGGAAAATGTCATAGAGGTCATTCATGTATGATGAACCATACCATATAACCATTGCCATGGAAAACATTATCAGTATGTACCTGAGCCTGTCCTCATTTTTGAGGCTCTGCCAGAAACTTATTCCAATCTCGTGTTTAACAGCCTTGTGGTTTATTGCATAAAATACGATTGCAGCAGCCATGGCAAGACCGAGCTCATAAAAGACTATGTCAAGCGGCCTCGAATCAAAGATCTTTAGCGGGAATACCATTACCATGAGAGCACCAAAGAAAAGTGCCGCAACCGGATTGGCTGTGTATTTGACAACGTCGCCGACTGTCATCAGACTGTTCCTGTCCGGATTCCTCTTATAATAAAGCCCGCTCAAAGCACAGATTAATACGGCTGCAACTCCTATGATCCCGATGAAAAGAAGCGATCTGTTCCTTGATACGGGAATCCGCCAGTTATAGCGCGCCGCCAGATGTCTGCCCTCGACCAGCTGGTAATCCGATGTCAGATTACCTATATAGGCACTGTCCTGTGGTATATCCTCAAAAGCAATGAAGAACTTGGATCGGCACTCCTTGACCTTGAGCGCATAGGTTTTGCCGACTTCCAGATTGATCTCCATCGGTATGTTTAAATATCCGGGAATATGGTGATCAGCGGTATCTACATAAGTCTTAAAGATTATCGCGCCGTTTTCATCATATAGAATACAGGAAATGTATCTGCCTCCACTCATGTATTCAACGAAAACATCCACCGAGCTGAGTCTGTCGTACTGAGCTATAAATTCCTGCATGTAATTGCCGTACTCAAAATTAACCAGCTGCGGTCCATCGACGATGGTTCCGCCTCCAGACGTCTCAAGTAAACCGGTGAAAATCCTGCAGGGCCATATGGCCAGTATACCGATGAGTGCAAAAATAAGCACAACATATCTTATGGCTGTGCTTTTACTGATTATTTTTCTCATAAAGTCCCCTTATATGGCAACAGGAATAGTTATTCCTCCTAAAAACCGTCAAAATATGATAGCACACCTGCATTTCTTAATCAAACACGCAAAGAAGCGGGAAGGTGAGCCACAGATAAAGCACATATCTTATCAGATATGTGGGACCAAGCAGCACAGTACAGAAGGTGAGCATCATCGGCAGAAAAGGAAGGACCGATGAAAACCGCTTCTTGGAAAGTCTGTACGCAAACACAAACATGTAAATAACCACATACAGTCCCGGCGCGAAAAAGAGATAAAGCACGGGGTGCTCTGCATGTAGAGGTCCTATCGACAGATATCTGTACAGTCTGTCTATCGCCGGGATAAGAGAAATCCTCACTCCCGGAGGTTCAACCTCATATCCGAAATATGAACTCTCATCATAGGTGAAGGTATAAACGCTGTTTCCCTTGTATACGTTAAATGCCGCCGGCGGATAGACATAGCCATAGGACGTAAGAAACCATGCGTTGAGGTATGTCATAGGATGGCTTAAAAAGAGCCTTCCCCATACACCCCAAAATGCCGCGCTGTCCTTCTCATAGAGTTCATTATTAAAATCCACCTTTACAAGGTCCGAGAGTCTTGGCGTATATTTCGCAAGATTGTCTGCAGGTATGTAGCTCTCTATGATCTCTTTATCCCCGGGTGCGATACTGTCCCCTTCATAAGTATAAACCCTTGCAAGCTGCATTATCGGCACCGTCAGAGTCTCCTGATGGTGCGTCCCCTCAGAAGAAAAAGCGCCTGCGAGCACCGCCGAAACTGCAAGATACAGCACAACCGGAAGGATCAGCATTATGACCAGGACTCTTGAGAGGCTCTTTCTGAAATAGATAAGCGCAAAGGGCACAAAAACCAGATATGCATAGAATCCGTTGTGCCGAAACAGCGGCATCAAAACCGCGCATGCCACAAATAATGCGACTTTCTTTTTGTCAGAAACAAATGCGTCCCTGTCTTTTACCAGCTCAATAAGAAAAACCGTAAGAAGGAGCAGCAGTGCCGAAAACAGCCCGTCCTTACAGGAACAAAGGCTGTACATCACGATAGTCGGAAACATTCCGTAAAAGACAAGAAACAGTATCCGCAGCTTCCTGCCCGTGCCCCTCTTTTGAAGACAGGTTATGGCGTAGGCAAATACCGCAGTCATGATGATCAGCTGAAGAAGTATATACACAAAGATCCCGGCGTTCCAGGATCCGCATATCTTATGCACAAGTGCTATAATCCCGCCCAGAAGAAGCACATGCAAAAGCGGGTGATGGGTGGAAAAGGTTCTTGTCAGGACTTCGTTTAATTCCTCCTGAGCGTCATAGACAAAAAATCCGGGGAACTCGGCTAAAAGGACAGGGATCCCCATCGCTATGAGTGATAAGTGGTTTATCAAAAAGTCCCTTCGCGTAACAGGCTCATCCGCCGAAGGCTTCGGGAGCGGTATAAATCCAAAGAGCTTTGTGCCGCTTTGCCTTGCATAGTCATATCCCCTGAAAACATGTTTTGCGTCAAGAGTTATCACAAGAAACATCACACAAAAAAGCGTGATCACATTTTTGTTGGAAAGATCGATGTGATCCATGGTTTCGAGCTGATATCCGAATATAAAAAATGCACTTGTCAAAATGCCAAACAAGCCTGACATAAGCCAGGCCGCTGCATCATCATTTCTTTTCATCGCGGGTCGTCTCCCGAATCACATACTGTGGATTTTTGTTCTGGGAAATATAGAGCCTTCCCAGGTACTCACCTATCATTCCGAGCATGAGCATTATCATGCCACCTATGAACATTATTGCGCTCATGAGCGCAGAAAAGCCGACGGGCACGAGAGGATTTACAAACTTTTTGATCACGGTGTAAATACCGTAGGCAAACCCAAACAGCGCAAGGGTTGCACCCGATACGGTCGCAATGCGAAGAGGTTTGATGCTGAACGCCGTGAAGCCGTTGATCCAAAGCGCGAAGAGCTTTGCCAGGCTGTAGCCGCTCTTTCCTACTTCCCTCTTTCTGTGATTGACATCCACATTTACGATATTTCTCGTTGTGCGAAGAACAAGGCCTATCACATAGGGATATGAACTCTCATACCTCAGCATCTCGTTTACAACAAAGCGGCGCGCGGCAAAATAGCTGGATACGTATAATTCTCTGGGCTTTCCAAGCATCACCGTCGCCATCCACTCATTCATTAATGTCCCGAAATTCCTAAACAGGTTGTGCTGCTTGCGGCCATACCTTGCATACGCAACATCCGCACCCTCATCCAGCGCCCTTATCAGTTTCCACGCCTCATCCGCAGGGGTCTGTCCGTCATCGTCAAGACAGATGACGTAGTCTCCCTTCGAGGCCTTAAGCCCCGCCATAAGAGCCGCATGCTGTCCAAAGTTTTTGGCAAGGTTAATCCCAAGAACTTCAAAGGAGTCCCTCGCCTGTACTATACGGCATATTGCGTTCCAGGTATCATCAGGAGATCCGTCATTGACCATAATGATCTCAAAGTCCAGTGACGGCATTTTATCCATGTTGTTTTCTATCTCCGTCACGACAGATTCAAGGGTCTTCTCCGATCTGTAGCACGGAATGACAAAGCTCAAAAGTTTCCTGTCCATAGGTTGTACGGCCTTTCATCGTAAGAACGTTTTCTTCATAAGTATCATATCATTTTTTTGCCCATCGCTGCACTCTACGGCCGGCAGATCCTTTACCTTGACAAAGCCCGCGTATTCATAGCTGCTGATAGCCGCTGTATTGTAGACAAACGCCCTCAGGATCACCTCATCCAGTTCAAGGTGCTCTTTTGCATAGTTCACGGCAAGTATCACCGTCTCATTCCCGTAGCCTTTACCCACGGCATCGTCCTCTCCGATGAATATACCGTATTCGGCACATCTCTTTTCCCTGTCGATATCTCTGAAATAGACGCTTCCAACCGGGCGGTAATCACTATCATTTTCGCAGATGATGAACTGTACAACCTTACCGGTCTTTACCTTCTCCTCTATCCATCTTACATGCGTACTCCTTGAGAACTTCTCGCGGTAAACAAAATTGCCTCTTACACGCTCGTTGTTTCTCCAGCTCACAATGAGGTCCGTATCATCATCTGTCATAAGCCTTAGTGATACCTTATCGCCTTTTATCAGAATCTCTTTTTCATCAGTCATTTCCAAAGTCTCTTTTCTTAATTATCTCTTAGTTATCTCATAGACAGCGAAGGCGTCTTTTATCACATCCACTCTTTCCATGGCTATGTCTATGCCTTTTTCGCTGTAATAGTTCCTGATCCATTCAGTATCACCGGACACATTCTGAACCATATATACGTTTTCTTCAAGCAGTGCATCCTGCATGTTCTCAAATCCGGCTCTTCTTATCTTGCTATAGTATAGAGGGCTCTTAGATGCCCATCCACCCATCAGGTCGTGGTTGCCAAAGCTGTTGTCCACATTCTCAAACATCTTCTCCGAGAAGGTTGTCTCTCCCTCCGACATATCCTCTCCTAAGGAGACCGACGTGTAGACATCTATAAAGTAAAACCCGTCCGGGTTATCCGCAAAGTAATCATACAGAGCTTCGTAGTGATCACGCATCTTGTCTCTGGCCTGCATTTCGGCTCTTATGACGGATATCTGGTTGGGAACTGATATCGCCGAAATCAGACCGCACAGCAAAATAGCCGCAGCCCTTGCCTTCTTTTCCCCGTCTTCCCTCAGATGGAGCATCCCGGTCAGGGTCACTATCTCCATCAGATACAGAGGATGCGTTATCCTGATGGGATCCCTTCCTCTTACTATGATAAACAGCCACAGAGCCGATCTGCACGCAAAAAGTGTGATAAGAAGCGCTGCAGGTACCAGAATCTTCTTTTTGTCCCTGCGGATCTCTTTATTAAAAGCGTAGCAGCAGATTACACAGATGTACAGGATGATCGCCACTATGTTCCAGGGAAAATCCGTCATCGGATACTGATAGCTCTTTTGAAGCGAAATGTGCCTTAGCCTGTACAGATACAAAGATAACGCATTTTTAAGCTGCTCTGTAAGCGGCGTCTCATCGGTTCGTATCTGAGCGGCATAGTCTGCAACCGCCGAAAGAGTATCTGCATTTATCTCATCATCTATGCCAAAGTTGTAGTTTACAAGAAGCTGCTGCTCACTCTCGGAAAGTCCGATGCTCTCATAAAACTCCCTGTTACCGTCATACTCCGGGATGTACTGAAAGTCGTACAGCTCTGTTCTCTCATCAAAGAGATGGTTAAACTCCCTCCAGTCCTCCGGAGAATTCGCTATCCTGTGCACCGTCTGCGAGATGATGATAACACACAAAAGAGCTATGCAAAACCTGACATACGCCATAAACTCCTTCCCGGTAAGCGCCCATTTTATCAAAAGGGCAACGCCAACTACAGGAAGAGTCAGGAGCAGCATCTCGGAGCGCAGGTTATATGCAGCCGCGATCAGAAGAGCTGCATATACAAGATTTCTGTCTCCCGCATCATGAGTAAAGATAAGAACCACTGCCGCCGCAGACAAAAATCCGCAGGTAAAGGTATACTGCACAAACAGAAAGTGTGACCCGATGCATCCTGCCATAAAGAAAAACAGCGCTGTAAGTACCGACACCTTTTGCAGTTTGCCTGTCCTTCCCTCGATAAGTTTAAAAGCCACGATAAATACGCACAGATACTGCAAAAAACACAAAAAGATGCCGTACCAGTCAAGGCCGTTACAGACTCTGTAAAAAAGAGCAATAAGGGCGCTTACAGGATACAGCATCTGTATGTTATTGCCCTCCGGTACACCTGTGTAAACACCGGAGAGAATATCCTTCATCAGCACATCGTCATTGAGGTCAAAATAGTAGTCGCCAAAAAGAGCTGCTCCTGCCATGAGCAAAGCCACAGCCAGAAAGGAAGCTATTATGTTAAAGCTCTTTGGCGTTTTCTCCATAACAAGTCTCCAACTCTTAAGTAAACCTGTAGTACTCCCTGATCCTCATTACAACCTCATCGAGGTCATCATTGGTAAGCCTGTAATACATGGGCAGGCGAAGGAGTCTCTCACTCTCTTTCGTAGTATATCTGTCCTCCCCGAAAAACTCCGTGTATTTCAGTCCCGCCTTTGATGAATGAAGCGGCACATAGTGAGAAGCAGGAAGGATATCGTGCCCCGTCAGGTATTCGATAAGTCCCTTTCTCTCCTCAAAATCCTTACACTTTATGTAAAACATGTGCGCATTGTGAACGCACTCCTTCGGCACATAAGGAAGCTCGATAAGCCCTTTTTCCTCAAGGGGTTTAAGCTCACTCATGTAGCGGTTATAGTGATCCATTCTGTCTTCGTTGATCTCATCAGCCATCTGAAGCTGCGCGTACAGATACGCTGCGTTCATATCGCTTGGAAGATAGGATGAGCCGGGGCTTATCCAGCTGTATTTGTCAACCTTGCCAAGCTTGTAAAGGGTTCTGTTCGTGCCCTTCTCCCTTATGATCACGGCGTCATCGGCAAAGGTCTCATCGCGAAGAAGAAGCGCTCCGCCCTCGCCCATGCTGTAGTTTTTGGTCTCGTGGAAGCTGTAGTTTCCAAAGTCGCCAATAGAACCAAGAGCCTTACCCTTGTAGGTCGACATAACGCCCTGGGCCGCATCCTCAACCACATACAGACCATGCCTCTTTGCTATGTCCATGATAGTATCCATCTCACAGGCAACACCTGCATAGTGCACCGGAACTATAGCGCGGGTTCTGGGCGTAATGGCCTTCTCTATAAGGTTCTCATCAATATTCATGGTATCAGGTCTTATGTCAACAAAGACAACCTTCGCTCCTCGAAGGACAAACGCATTTGCGGTTGAAACAAAGGTATACGAAGGCATTATGACTTCATCGCCCTCCTTTATGTCCATCAGGATGGCGGACATCTCCGTGGCATGAGTGCAGGATGTTGTCAAAAGAGCCTTATGCACTCCCGTCTTTTTTTCGATCCATTCATTGTCCTTGGCTGTGTACGGACCATCGCCGCAGATCTTCTGATTCTCAACGCATTCCTTTATATACTCGAATTCTTTTCCCGTATAAGGCGGAACATTAAAATTTATACGCATATATTACCTCCCAGGCATATGCCCATCTACAGTCAGTCCTTCTTTCTGAAGACGATCAGCTTGCTTATAACATAATTGAGTGCGATCACGACAAAGGTTGCCGCCAGTTTCACCGGCATCTTGGGAAGTCCCAAGAGGGTGATGAAAATAAATATCAGAAGATCCTCGACCACCAGTGTAAAGAGTCTTCCTGCAGTAAATGATCCGGCCTGCTTAATGAAATCAGCCTTTGTCTCTACCTTGCCGTCAAATACCCATGTCCTGTTGGTAAAAAACTGGAAAGCGACACATATCACCCAGTCTATGGTGTTGTTGACCACCTCATTGATATGCAACACGCTGTCCATGAACCAGAAGAGGAAAATGCTCAGGAAAAAAGCAAGTCCTCCAAAAAACAGGTACATCAGTCCTTCCTTGTGTTTGGTATAAAACGGTTCAAAAATATTCAAAACGGGCAGTGACATGATCTTGTCAAAAATATCCTTCTTCCGGGTTTCTTGCATAACTGTTTTGTTGATCCTCTCTTTCACATCTGTCAGTTGTAAACTGTATATCTTTCGTTCTCGAAGACTTTATTATAATCATTTACCCCGATATAGTCCAATAAAATATCATACTTATCTAAAGTATTGGCATACTCAGGCAGCCTGGTCGAGGTGACAACAAGTTCCCTCTCATCCCCGTCAGCGGAAATATCAAGCTGCTTTTGGAACTTGTCTTTAGAATAGCTGTCAAGATCAGGCCATGCCGTATCTATCGCGGGCTCCATATCAAAGACATAGGCTATTCCCGGGATATCACCAAATAATATCACTTTGCGGTCCAAAAAACCATTGGCACTCAAAAAGTCATACAGTTCATCCAGCTCTTTTGCATTTTCCGCTGTGGTATACATGGAACTCACCTTGGAGATACAGCTTTTGCTGTCCCTGACCTGTCCGTCATCACCGTCGCCAAATGCAAATCCCGCATGGAACAGGGTCCCCTGTACGATAAGGACCATTGTCACCATAGTCACCATGCCCTGCCAGGGAAAGTTAAGATCAGAATCTCCCATTCTCTGCATCAGCCTTCTTGTTATCCACAGCATAACAGGCGCGGCCACAAAGAGATTGTTTATCACAGGAAAAGTATAGTTGTTGCTGCCTATCGGTGTTATAAGTATCACCATCAGCGCTCCGAAGGACAGCGTCTGCTCCTGGCGGCTTCCGTTGAGTATCCCGCTGCTGCCTATGGCAAGTACCGCTATGGCAAATATCACAAACATCATGGCCGCCTGGAACATACTGTCGTAGTAATAGTAGTTCCTCGTAAATACGCCCCTTCCGAAGTAAAAGCGCACCAGAACCAGTAGTCCCGCAATATACAGAAGCTTCTTAATAAGGACATATCTTTTGGGAAGCAGCATGAACATCACCATCCCGGCCGCAATACAGGGTATCATTATCATCATGTTGGAAGCCGACGTCAAATAGGCCTGCACAATTGATGAGAGCATTCCTGTCGCCTGATAATCGGAGGCCGCCCCTGTCATACCAAAAAGACTTCCTATCATGTTAATGTACGCGCCCGGGCCGTACATAAACAGTATAATGATATACGGAAGAATGACTCCGGCGGCATACCCTCCGATACAGATCAGGGTCTTTTTAACAGCCGCAAGGACCCTGTCCCCCGTGACAGCCTCATAGAACCAGAGAACCGTTATCATGGCGGCTTCCACTATATTGGGGAAACGGACCATAACGTTAAGTCCGAAGCACACACCTGCCATAAACAAAAAGACTCTCTCTCTCTCCCACTCAAACATTCCGATAAAGAGAAAGATGATGCCCAGTGTAAAAAACAGATATGTCAGGTAATTGTAAAGTATGACAGAGGGGCACCAGCACATACTTTCAGCGATAAAAAGCCCTATAAAGATCATCCAGCCCGGCATCCACCTCTGCAGCAGGTAATATGCAAGAAGAGAAGTAAGGCTTATCAAAAGAGTGCAGTAGATGCTCATTCCCAGCATTGTTCCCGCAAACGGAAGCCTTAAAAGAAAGCTCCCCGTAATATTCCCAAGAAAGGTAGAGATGGCCCACATTGTATCTATGCCCTTAAGGTACTGATAATTGGTGAGCGCATAGGTGGTATCTGAGATATCAAGTCCCTGGTTGACTCCTATCAGAGGATACACCAAAAGCACCAGAGGAAAAATATACTTTTCCAGAGGTGCCTGTACTTTCTTGAATCTGTAAAAATAACTTCTGATACTACTTAGCATAGAGTCTCATCCCAGTGTCTTATCATTTTAAACAGCCGCGAATCGTGCATGATGCGCCCGACAAACTCAAATACCGTCTTGCAGATAAAGTCGACAAAGATACCTGCCATGAACATTATAAGTATAGTAAAGATATAATGGATCGCAAAGCCGGCAACGCTGTCGTACGGAATATCCCCTATCACATTGGCTATCCAGTCAACCCATCTGTCCCTGAGCTCAATGTGCATATGAAGAAGATAAACCCCGAAGGTCATAGGTCCTAAGGTCCTTATAATATCCGCTGCAGCACCCTCTCTCATTCTGAAGAACCTGAAAAATGAGAAAAGCCCGAGCGACCCTGTGAGGGTAAAAAAGAAATTCAGATTAAAGGGTACTTCCGAGTAGTGGGCAAAGCCGCCAAAATGCAGATTATAATAGTGCAAGGATACGCTCATCGTAAATATCACTGCAACTGACACGGCATAGACAATAGCACTCTTTCCTGCTGTATAGAACAGCACAAGATCATACTTTCTTATATATGCTGCTATAAGGTAGAGACACAGAAACCATCCGTAGTCATAGCCGAAGTGGTCAGTGGGAAACAGTACCGGCACAATGCTCTTGATAAAACAAAACCACGTAAGGAGCCCGAAGATAACCGCTCTTAACTGTTTTCTCGTCAGCTTATCCACCGCTGCATTCATAACGGGAGCAAAGACAAACATGATGACATAAGCAGTTATGAACCAGTAGTGCTCCGAGGATATCGGGAAGATGTACTCCACAAGCTTGTACGCGTTACTCCCCATGTCGACAGCATAAGTTCCGACAGCCATCATCGCCAGTGATATCAGTATGGTGTAAAAGTATACCTGACAGATCAGCTGCAAAAGGCGGCTGGGTTTTGCCTTGCCGGTTGATAGGAAATATCCGCTTATAAGCACATAGGCATTGACTCCGGTAATGCTGAAGGATTCCGTGAGAGTCGCAAATATATTGACACCGGTAGCGGGCACTCCAATCTCAAGCAGCGTCCCCGTATGAGTGTTAAAATGCAGAGTAAGGATCATGAGCATAGAAATAATCCTTAAAAGCTCAATGCCGGGATTTCTCTTTTTTGCTGATTTTACACCTGTAACTCCCATACATCCTCCGGTAGCTTATCACTTAAGGGTGGCCTTGCCATCCCCTATGTTGTAAATCATGTCACATTTTTCTATAGTCTGAAGCCTGTGGGCAATGATAACAAGTGTCTTCTTGCCGTGCAGCCTGTTTATTGAATCCATGATGGCCGCCTCTGTATCGTTGTCCAGAGCAGAGGTCGCCTCATCCAGCACAAGGACCTCAGGATCTTCAAAGAGAGCCCTTGCTATACCTATCCTCTGGCGCTGTCCGCCGGAAAGCCTCATGCCTCTCTCCCCGATCTGCGTATCAAGCCCGTCCGGGAGCTCTCTTACAAAGTCGTCAAGAGCTGCCTCCTTAAGAGCCTGCCACACCTTGGCGTCATCTATCTCGCTGTCCGGAACGCCAAAAGCAACATTCTTCCTGATAGTAGAATCGGTCATGAATATAGTCTGGGGAATGTAGCCAATGTTCTTAAGCCATCCCTTGTAATTGGTATTTACATCAACGCCGTCAGCAAGGATCCTTCCCTCTTCGGGATGAAGGAGCCCCAAAAGTACATCTATGATCGTAGTCTTTCCTGCGCCCGATGCGCCGACAACGCCCACTGATTTGCCCACCGGTATCTCCATCGTCGCCTTGTCAAGGATGAGCTTGTCTGTGCCCGGATATTTAAAGGTTATGTCCTCCATCCTTATAACTTCCCTGACAGGGAGTTTTTCAACCGCTGACTTTATGCGGTAGTCCTCACTGTTGTAGGATATCTTTGAGTCGTGGATCTCTTCCTGCAGGTTTTCACTTACATTGTCAAGAAAAGGTTCAAAGTATGCGATCGAAGTCAGGTAATTGTTGATCCTGTTGGCGCTCGGAAGAAGCCTTGCTGCTGCAGCGGCAAGAACCGTCAGCTGCGGAAGGAGCTGGGTAAGGCTCGTACCAGACGCCATTACTGCAAGCATGTACCCGATCATGCCGGCTATCGCTATTGTCTCAATAAGGAGCCTGGGCGTCGAATTGTAGAGATTGTACTTCTGTACAGCATTCACATAGCCCGAGCCGCAGTCGGCATATCCGTTTATGAAGTAGTTCTCCTTGGCTGCAACCTTGATCTCCTTTATCCCCACCACAGACTCATATATCCATTTGTAGAGACCTGAATAGTAGTCCTGATTGTCCTTGCCGGCCTGTACCATGACAGGTTTGATAAAGAACTTTATCACAAGGAGCACTATCACTAAAAGAGCCGCTATCGTAATGGTCATCATTGCGTCCTGGCTGAGCAGTATCGCCACAAGGCACACAAATACTATCATCTCACTTATAAGCTGCAGGCAGCTGAGGATCAGGGCATAAATATTGTTCACGTCCGAGGTGATGTTCCTCTGTATGACAGTCGTGTCGGCTCCCAGGTAGTACTCGTAGGGTCTTTGCATAAAGTTGATCATCATGCGCCTGGAAGTGGCGAACTGATTGGTATATACAAAGCGAAGCTGAACCACGTTCATAAAATAGAGAAATACATTCTTGATGACAAAGACCAGAACGAGACTGACCATGATCAGCGCCGCGAGCTGGGTGGTACTTGTCAGATGAAAGAAATTGTATATTCCCGAAAGAATGCGGCTCTCCTCAACCTTCTGTGGATCTATCACAACCTGCATCACAGGAGCGATCATGGCAATTCCAAGAGATTCCAGCACGCCGCCTATGAGCATCATTATGACAATGCCCACCATCTGTCTCTTCTGCTTCGCATCAAGAAGCACTCTTAGTTTACTGTAAATCTTTCGCATCTATATGTTATCTCCTGCGCAATGTATCCCTGTAAAACCACAGCAGCCTGTAATAAATATAAAAAAACAGGTGCGATTTCATCTGATACCCGATGAGTTTTTTCTCCTCGGGGTGTATCTTTTCCATGTAATAAGGATTTTCCTGAAAATCGGGAAAAGCTTCCTTCATTTCTTTTCCGAGAGCCTTTGTGAAGCTGTAACACCCCTTAAAGGCGTATTTCTTCGGCATGGCAGAAAAGAGTGTGTTGATGTAGAACAGAACCGCAAACTGAAACTCTATCTCTTTTTTGTATTTTTCAAAATACCCGTTATCCTTAGCGCTCTTTACAAGGAGCCTTCCCGCGGCCATCCTGTCCTCAAGGTTCTTCCTTGATATGCTGTGGACAGTTGACGCTCCGTGCTGGTAATAAAAGTATAGCGGCTTTTGTATGTATTCAAAGTGCGTTGCACGGATCATCCAGGTATTGCTGACTGCATTGTCCTCATAAAAAATGTTCTCCGGGAAGATATCAGCCTTCTCCTTCGAGCCGGGTTCGTATTCTCCGAGTATTATCTTCCTTTTGTATATCTTGACCACAAGGCTTCCCGTCTCTATCATGAGGCTCTTGTACTTGTCGGTATCCAGGATCCCTGTCTGGTCAAAGCTGTTGTTGTGGACGATCTTTCCAACCTTAAAGCTGTGCTCATCGGTCAGGCAGTAGTCACAGCCGACCATATCTGCCCCTGTCTCGTCGGCTTTTTCAAGGAGCCTTTCATAGTAGTCGGGAACAACCCAGTCATCTGAATCAATAAAGCCGATCCACTCTCCCCTGCACATGGCAAGTGCAATGTTCTTGGCACCTCCCTGGTGAAGGTTGACATCGGATCGAAGTGCTATGAACCTGTCCGGATATCTGCTCTGATAGTCCTTAAGGATCTCGTAGGACTCGTCGGTCGAGCAGTCGTCAACGGCAATTATCTCGTACTCGGAACCCTCAATCGTCTGATTCACAAGACTGTCCAGACAAAAAGCCAGCTTCCCGTCAGCAGCCATATTATAAACCGGCACAATTATGCTAAGCCTCAACATTAAAACTCCTTGTCATCAGAAAAATCCATAGCCCGCCAAAAGTAAGACCCGAAGGTCGCTGACCGGAAAATGCACAATGTTTTGCGATCTTTAAACCACGGAGAATTGTGTATTTTGCGGTCAACGGCCTCCGGGCCTTACTTTTGCCTGATAGCTCAAAAAAGCTTCAATTCTCAGTGAATATCGTCAGCCTCAGAAAGCCTTCTTCTGATCTCTTCGACGCTCATCCACTCTGTGTTGTTGCCTGAGCTGTAGTAGAAACCGTCCGGAACCTTCCTTCCTGCCGGATCCGGAGCCTGGCGCTCATTGAAGATGACCTGCGGATATACGATGAAATGCTTGTCAAATTCATAGGTGAAAGGTGCATCCTCAGTTGTTACCATGATCTCATCCAGCTTCTCGCCGGGGCGTATTCCAACTTCCACGGTCTTTATTCCGGGGCACATTGCCTCTGCAAGATCCTTGACATTAAAGGACGGTATCTTGCTGATGAAGGTCTCACCTCCGTTGGACTCAGCAAGAGCCTTGAGTACCAGCTCTACGCCCTCAGGAAGGCTTATCCAGAATCTTGTCATTCTGTAATCAGTGATAGGAAGCTCTTTCTCCCCCTTCTCAATGAGATTTCTGAAGAACGGGATTATGGATCCGCGGCTGCCTGCCACATTGCCGTAGCGCACAATCGAGAAGTTGATGTCCTTGGCACCTGCATAGGCATTAGCTGCGATAAAGAGCTTGTCAGAAACCATCTTGGTCGCACCATAGAGGTTGACAGGGTTTACTGCCTTGTCGGTCGAGAGGGCAACAACCCTCTTTACACCCGTATTGAGCGCAGCGTTTATAACGCTCTGCGCGCCTGTGATATTGGTCTTGATGGCTTCATCGGGATTGTATTCACATGCGGGAACCTGCTTAAGGGCAGCGGCATGTACAATGTAGTCAACATTCTCGCAGGCCCTCTCAAGCCTTGCGCCGTCCCTTACATCACCGATGAAAAAGCGCATCTTGTCGGCGTTGTCCCTGTATATCTTCTCATTGGACATCGTGAACTGTTTGTACTCATCCCTTGAGTAGATTATAAGCTTTCTGGGATTGTAGTGCTCAAGCACGTACCTGGTAAAGCTGTGGCCAAAAGAGCCTGTTCCTCCGGTCACAAGAATTGTCTTATTGTCAAGCATTGATCTTTCCATCTTATAAATCTCCAAACTTTTTTATATATGATACAACAGGCTACCCCAAAGGTCAAAATCACCTTATTTCATAGGTAGTCCACATATCTTCGGAAAACTTCTTTGTCATGGTCGCAAGTCCCGTAGATGAGAGCAGATTGTCAAAGGCCTTCTCTTTGAGATCGTCATCGGCGGCATAAAGGATTATCTTATCCGCATCTGCCACTTCCCCGTCGGTTATCCTGTCAAGGTTCTCCTCATCCATGTAGTAGACCTTATCATACATCAAAAGCTCATCCGTAAGACGCCATACGTTGTGAGGCGTTGCAGGGTTGAACATTACAACAGCGACGCTGTCTGTGTTTTCTTTTGCATATTCCATCTTCTCAACATCCTCGGGATAGAGAAACAGAATATGTCTGTCATAAAAATGACCTTTTGCAAGCAGCATTATAATAACCACTGTCAGTACATAAGTCAAAGCTTTTCCTTTAAATCGCGCTGCGACGTGGTACAGGTCATAAAAAATGAGGTAGATTATAAGGGCATATATGGGCATCTCGTATCGGTTTGAGGCTTCTCCCACAAGAAGCGCTGTCTTGGAGGTCAGAAGAAAATACGATATTGCCGCTGCTGCAAGGATCACAACCCTTGCATCTGTCCCTGCCTGCCTTTTTTTACTCCCCATGTTCATCCCAAGGATCACTCCCAGGAATATGACGAGCACCAGCACTATGAGTCCCCCGGCAAATACATAATCGTTTAAAAGTCCCACAAAGAACGAGAGCCTCATCCAGGTATTTGCGGGGTCAAAAAAGCTCCCCGCGGCATCTCCTCCGCGGTATCCCCCAAGCATATGGTGAAGGCTCGCGGGATAGTAAAGTACCGCCAGGATCATCGAAAGCGCACAGGCCGATGTATACATGCCCGCACATTTTATGTCCTTTTTGAAAAAGGCAATATATACGGCAGTCTCAAATCCTATTATGAAAAAGAAAAATATAAAGAAATACTGTATCAGGAATCCAATAAAGGATGCGATCACCACCGGCAGCAGACTCTTTAACACAAAAGTCTTAGGTTCAAGGGCGTTGTTGTCAAAATCCTTTATGAGCTTTATATGCAAATAGGCACAGGCCAGAACAGCCGCCCCAAGCCATGAGTACATCCTGATAAGCATATTGCAGGACACGGTCTGGGGATTCAGTCCCCAGAAAATAAGGGTCATGATCTCAACCCAGGCAGGCGTATTCATCTCTTCCATAAGAAGACAAAAGAACAGGTACGCCAGCGCAAAGCCCGCAAGATTGGCAGCTATACCGGACCACTTGGTAAATACCCCGGGGACAAACGAGCACACCGTATGGAATATGTAGTAGTAAACCGGAGGATGTACGTCCCAGGACTGAACCAGCCTGACCAGGGAGTAGTTAAAGCGCTCCCCCTCTCTTACCACAAATTCATCAAGCACCGTCTGTCTGTCCTGCCACTCTCTGTCCGGCTGGAACAGGCCGTAGGTTCTGTTGCTCGAAAAATAGGTGTAATACTCATCCTCATGAAACCCGGACTTTTTAAAGCCATAGCTTATGCTCACCAAAAGGGATAGCACAAATATCACACAAAAGGCTATTAACTTTATCTTCTTATAATCCTCGTATACGCGCATGTAATTTCCTTATCGCTTTAGGGTTTAAAGACAGTACAAAAAGGTATGCCTTCTGTTTTGCTGTCAGATATTTATTGGTCAGGATCTTATGCATATCAGCGCGGATTCTTTGACTAACCCCTTCGTAGAATCTGTTTTCCTTATTCATAAGGCTGATCGGTATGTGCAAAAGATAATCAAGCCTCTGGACGTATCCGAATCTCTCCGCCACCTCTACAAGCTCCGGATAATTTTCCCTTACAAGAGAAAGAGCCACATCAGCATTTCGCACTATATCCGTAAACACAGGCGGAAAATAGTCCCTGTCCTCTGATTTCTTCCTCGAATTGCTGCCCGTCCTGTAAAACACATGGTAGTACTGCCCGGGAAGGATCACAAGCCTGTTGACAAGAGGCAGCATATGTATCATCAGATAAAAATCCTCGTTGAGCTCGCCCTCCGGAAATCTCATCTTATTTGTAAAAAGAGATCTCCGCGTAAGCTTGGTGCAAAAAGAAGCATCGCCTGTATGCATGAGAAGGGTGCGCATATGCTCCCCGGGAGAAATAACAGTTTCCTCCCCGGGCGGCACGACAACATCGGGGAGCCTTTCTCCCGACTCTGATATCTCATCTCTGGAAACCTGTACCATATCGGCTCCCGTCCTGACGGCAGCCTCAACAAGTGATGAGTACATGTTTTCCGACACGTAGTCATCGCTGTCTACAAATCCGATATATTCACCGCAGGCAATATCTATTCCGGCATTTCTAGCGCTCGACGATCCGCCGTTTTCCTTGTGGATAGCCCTGACATTTGGATATTTCCTCGAAAGCTCATCCACCTTATCCGGCGTAGAGTCGGTCGATCCGTCATCGACAAGGATTATTTCAAAAAGCTCTGCAGGGTAATCCTGCCCTGCAAGGCTGTCCACGCATTTTTCGATCAGATCTTCTATATTGTAAGCCGGTACGATCACGGAAACAGTATGTTTATTTCCCACTTATCTTACCCTCCGGGATTTTCATCTGGCAGTAGAGATCATAGCCGATAAACAGGATCGCAATAAGCATGCAGACGCTCAGCGGCCAAAGCGCTGTCACTGTGGAGCCATACAGAAAACGCGAATAGGTTATAACAGGTATAAACCACAGCGCCGATGCCACAGCCAGTCTCCTGTATCGCGTCAGAGCGTAAACAATACAGAGTATCTCCGCAACATAGCCGTATCTTTCGTGCATCACGGGAAGCATGAAAAGTGCCGCTTCAATTGAAAATATGGCAAGTGTGACCATGTACTCCATCGTGATCTCAAATTTCCTGCTAAAAGTGTAGTAGCAAAGTATACCTAAGAAAGCCATTGTAGAGAGAGTCCCTGCCAATATGATCCTGCGAAGCCCTGTGACCATATCCGGACTTACTACCGCGTAAATGCTGGGGTAATTCATCGTAAGCCTTGTATACTGCGCGGCTTGTTTGAAATAGATGCTAAGAAGCTCTGCCGGTGACCTTCCGGCGATCAGAGCCGGTATCATTGTCAGGCCCAGCACAACAGGCACCCACAGCGCATATCGGATCCTGATCCTGCCCTTGAGCCACATTATGACCATAAAAGGAAGTATAAACACAGTCTGCTGCTTAAATGAATACGCAAGCGCAAAGTATATGAAAAGCCTTCTGTTATCTCCCTTCAGAAAGTAAAGAAAAGTAAGAAGGACAAATGACGTATATATTGATTCACACTGAGCCCATGCAGCGCTGTTCAGGACAGTCGTAGGAAGAAACATCGCTATGCCAAATGCCATCATTGCCTTTGTAAGGTCATTTTTTGTCACAACATAGGTGATCCTTGATACCGTTATGGCACATACCACGTCAAATATCACTGATACCCACTTGATAAGGTACATGTCCGGGGCTAATCCCCTTAAGTAGTGAAGCAGCACAATAATATACTGATACATACATCCGTAGTCAATGGTGCTCTTATCGCTCACTCCCGGAACGATGGAAATGTACCCAAAGCCTCCTGCATTGTGACACTCCTCCATCCAGTGGGACAGAAAATAGTAGTAATCCCCTGACTCGTAGTTAAAAAGGGGATACCTTGCCGCAAGCCCAAGGCATAGCATCGCGCCAAAAAAGAGCAGATCTATCATGCGCATTTTGATCTTAAATACTGTTACTTCGGTCTCTAAAAAAGCATTCATCAGGTTACTCCAATCGATTTTTTTCCTGAAGGGTTCTAAAAAATCCGGGGGGCTTTATGATCTGCGCCCTGCTAAGCGGCCCTTCTTCTGCGGGCTCCGGTTCTTTTCCCAAAAGAGCCTGCCTGCTGAATCCCACTAGTTCACAGGCGGCATTTTCCGCATTCCAAAGCCGCTTTATTGTCGCCCTTGCAGCATTGGCAAAAGTACTTATCTCTTCTGTGTGGTCAAACAGATAGTCAACTTTTTTCTCAAAATCATCATATCTTCCATCCCGGTAGGTGAGTCCGTTTACTTTATCCTCAATAAGAAACGGCACCGCCCCCGCTTCGAGGGACGCAACCAAAGCGCACCCCCTCTCCATCGCCTCGTTCACAACTGCTCCCCACCCCTCAAGGTAGTTGCTTGTAAAAAGAAATATGTCCGCCCTGTCCATCACCTGCAGAACTTCGCCCGGCGCCAGAGCACCGAGAATATTTACACAGTCAGAAAGATCCTCTCTCTTTGCCATAGCCTCAAGAGCGGGTCTCATAGGACCATCACCTGCTATATCAAGGCAGAACCTTCTCCCGCTTTTCTTAAGGTGCGCGGCGGCTTTAACAGCAAACTCGGGGTGCTTTAGCTCGATAAGTCTGCCTGCCCAGCACAGCCTCAGGATGTCTTCTTTAGCATCACCCTGTGATTTTTCCCCTTCAGCATAAGAGATCTTTGATGCATCCGGAAAGTACCCCCACTTCAGCATCTTACCCGGATAGCTCTTTATCAGGTTAAAGTCAGATGCCACATAGGCCCCCGTGCACAGAAGGTATACGCTCTTATTGCGGTAGACAAAATGCTCGCGGTACTTGTTCATAAGTCCTCTGGGGCTTATAAACTTCCACTGTCCCTCTCGGTATATCCTCTCGCTGACTCTGAAAGAGAGCTTTCCCGAGGAGAGTCTCTTTCTCTCGATATCGGATATAAGGTTCTCTGTCCAGCCAAAGAGCACTACGTCACTGTTTATTATAAGTTCCTCAGCCCTTTTTCTGTCCTCGTAGTAGAGTACGACATAGTCAAAGGCCTTCTCATCGACAGCCCAGCCCATGTTCACTCTCTTTTCTTCCATTGGCATGGTCTGAACAAAATAAAAGTCGATGTCCCCGCCCATACCTTTCATGGCCTCACAGAATGGGAGCTGATGATGGTTTATGTAATTGGATACAAATGTGATGACCACTCTTCATCCTCTCATGATCAGTCTAAAGGGCGCATATATCGCGGTATACTTCCATCAGCCGCCTGTAATTGGCGTCCGCGTTGTGGGTTATCCTTGCGTGCGCGCTGGCATTGTCCCCATATACTGCGGCGATAACGGGTTCGTCCCACAGCTGCAGAATGCTCTTTGCCAGTTCTGACGGATTGCCTGTCTCAAAAAGCACGCCGTCCTTTCCCGGCTGTACCATATCCGGAATGCCTCCCGTTCTCGATGCCACGACAGGCACTCCAAGAAGCATCGCTTCCGCCAGGGAGTTAGGTGAATTCTCGATCACAGACGGACACACGAATACCGAGCACTTAAGGAGCTGTTCTTTCATCCCCGCATCGTCCAGCATCCCAAGCATGGTAACCTTCTTTTTAAGCTTCCCTTTGGATATAAGGCCCTTTATATATTTTCCATAGGCACTGGCCCTTAAAAAATACGGGTATTTGCTCTCTCCTCTGCCTATGATGTTATTCCCTGCAACATAGAGATGCGCATCGGGATATTTTTCAAGGATCGTCGGCATCGCCTGCAGCATAAAGTGGAAGCCCTTTAGAGGATAGTCGCCCTGCGACAAAAAAATACTGTGGGGAACGGATCTCTTTTCACCCCACTTGCCCATGTAAAAGCATGGTCTCATGGTCTCATTTATCGCAAAGTAGCGGACCTTCGGATTTATCGCAAGAACCTGCTGCCTGTCAAAGGAAGTTCTGCCGCTGACATTGCCGGTGAGCATTATAGCCTCCCTCTCGTGCTCAGCCCTCTTTTTGAACTTCTCCTGCTGTTGCAAAAGAGAATCCTCTTTGAGTCTGTCCCTGAAGGTAGCGGATTTTTGTACTTCCTCCGGAATATTCGCCATATACTCACTTGCAATTTGGGCACATACTCCCTGAATCCCCAAAAGAACCCTGTCGGGATTGCCAAATGCCTTTATCATCGCAAGGCAGTGCGGAAATTCCGTACCAAATATATGGACTATATCAGGCCCAAAGTCACTTAGTATGGTGCGGAATCTGCTCTCCAATGCGCTGTCATATATCTCGGGATGCGTCAGATCCTCCTTAAAGCCATAGTAAGTGATCCCGTCGATGACCTCACCTGACTCTGTCTGTTCATCCCCGGAAGGAAAGCACACGCCGAGCGTGATCTTCTCATCATCTTTTTTATCCCGGATAATTCTGCCAAGGCATCCCGTGAGCCAGCCTTCCCGCACCGAATAATTATATCCATGCGCTCTGGCGTAAGCCGGGAGCATGATATTGCAAAGCCATAGAACTCTCAACTTCCGTTACTCCTTGTGCTTATTCCTGTTCCTTGCGGTATACACCGCGTTCTTGATCGCGTTATATGCTCCTGCCGTAATCTTACTGGAGGCAAGGTGGGTCCTTAGTCCCGAGAGCGTAAGTACGCGGAGAAGGTCGTATTTTCTGATCCTCGATCTGTCGAGGTACTTACCGATTATCTCCCTTCGCTCCTGCTCTGATATCTTTTTATTCTGATCCGAGTAGCCTCCGCCCTCGTAATCCGCAACCGTAAGAGGCATAAAAACCGTATCCGCCCTGTCGATGTAAAAGCATCTGAGGAACTGCTCATAGTCAGCCCTGACCCTGTATTTCAGATCAAAGGGATTGTTGAGCATCAGCCTTACGTCATAGAAGCACGCCTGATGACTTGGGACATTCCTGTAGCACGCGAAATCATCAATGACCGGGTTCGAGGCGACTTTGCTCGATGATGAGCAGTCATAGATGTCGCCGTAGTAGATAGCAGGTATGGTGGTTCCCTTCCTGGAATTGCGGTCCGCAATAAAATCATGCACATCCTTAAGCACGTTCTCGCTGCTGAAGAGATCCCCGCAGTTTAAAAAGTATACATAGCCCGGCTCCTCTGATGTCTCATCCTCATCCCTTATATAGCCGACCGCAATGTTCATTGCGTGGTATATACCGTTGTCACAGCTCTCGGCCAGCGCAAATCTCTTTCCCCTTGCATCCTTTAGGGCACCCGGCTCATACTGAGCCTTAAGCTTTTCTATCGAGCCGTCGGTAGACATCCCGTCCTTGATAAGGACGCGGTAGTCGGAAAAGGTCTGCTTTCTGATGCTCTCAAGAGTATTAAAAAGCTTGTCCCCGGCATTATATGACACAACTATAATCGTGAAAAAAGGTGACTTCTTCATAGGCTTCTCCCATGCTTAATTCCATCACATAAAAGCCTGTAGCATCGCCCCAGGCCTTTTTCCCTGCAAAAATCATTTCTGTGGTTAAAAAGAAATCTAAATCCAAGGATCCCTGCCAGTCTCCCATAGAGGAAGTGGTACAGAACACCCCTGTCAAAAAAGAACTTGTCCGTGTAGCCCATAAACCAGGTGGACTGTCCCTGTCTCTCCCTTCCAAGGCTGACAGGCGTCCTGTAGATCGACAGCCCGGCCTTTAAACAGTCGTGCAAAAACAAACTGTCTTCGCCGTTCATGTACGGAGCTCCTCCTCCAAAGAGAAGCGAGTATCGCACCCCGCTTTCAATGAGCCTGTCTCTTCTTGCGCAGATCGCGTAAGCGGGATATCTTCCGTAGTTCCTGAAGGACACCCTGGCAAAATTCTCGTTCCAGTATGTCGTTCGCCCCTCCTGAGCCCTTACGTTAAAGCAAAGTACGTCAGCTTCGGGATGAGCGTCAAACTCCGATACTATGCGATCCGCATATCCGTCCTCATAGACGATGTCGTCATCTCCAAACTGCAGGATTTCATGGTCGGAGTTCTCTATGGCTGTATTTCTGGATAGTCCGACACCCTTCTGCCTTCTGTTTAAGACAAGTGCTTTAAATCCGTCAAACTCATACTCTCTGTCCCCTTCCGTGACAGTATCCGGGGCGCCCTCACCTATCAGCTGATTAACAATGACAGCATCAGAACACAGCCGCATATCACTGATGAGCTTTTCCGGGTCTTTGTTTACGGCAGACACAAGAATCTGAAGTCTATCTCTGTCCATTATTCACCTTACACTTTCTTCTGGGCTGTGGTCTGATCCTCCTCAACCCCCTCAGTGCTGTCAGGCGTAAAAAGTATCTTCACCGTCAGCAGCATGAGTTTAATATCCAGCCAGATGGAATAATTCTCTATATAGGTAAGATCCAGCTTCAGTTTATCATAAGGCGTTGTGTTGTATTTGCCATATACCTGAGCATATCCGGCAAGACCGGCCTTAACTTTCATTCTGAAGGCAAATTCCGGCATCTCCTTGAGATACTGCTCGATTATCTCGGGTCTCTCCGGTCTTGGTCCGATGAAAGACATCTCGCCCTTAAGGATGTTAAACAGCTGCGGAAGTTCGTCAATCCTGCAGGATCTTATGAACTTTCCTACCGGAGTTATCCTCGAGTCATTCTTGGACGCAAGTCTTGCAACTCCGTCCTTTTCTGCATCGACGCTCATGCTTCGGAATTTCATGATGTAAAAGTTCTTCCTGTCCTTGGTGCAACGCACCTGCTTGTACAGCACAGGCCCCTTGTCGTAGGCTTTTACGATTATTGCCGTTATCAGCATTATCGGCGAAGTAATTATTATGAGAAGCAGTGAGAGCACTATATCAAAAAATCTCTTTATCGCCCTCTGCTCGATCTTGATAGAATACTCCCTTAAAAGAAGTACCGGAGTGTCAAACAGGTGGAGCTGCGATGAGCCCTTGAGAAGCACGTCCGTGATCTTTGGCATGACATATATCCTTATGTTTCTGCCATAACAGTATTTCACAAGCCCGTTCCTGAACTGACTTGGCACGTCCCAGATGATAACGCCGTCATAATTTCCAAGGCACTCTTTGTATATAGCGTCAATCCCCTCTGAGATATTCATCTTCTTGGCTATGTGGTACTTATCTTTTCTGGTGTTGAACTTGCGCTCTATATCATCTGCCGGGTATACCCCGCTGACCAGAAGAAGCTCCCTTGGAGGGAATATCCCCATATAAATGGTATTGGTTATATACGCCCACGCAAATGCTATGAGCAGCTGCAGGACAAATATCTCCGCCATCGGTACAAACTGGACCAGCCAGTTGTTGAGAAGCGATATCTGGAAGTAGGAAATAAAATTCACCATGAACAGCGCAAAAATCTGGGAGAAGAACACATCCATCGGTCGAAGATACCCGATCTTAAGTCCGCCGTAGGTGTTTGAAAAGAACAAAAGCAATATGAAATAGATCGCAATTATCAAAAGGTGACCACGAAAGAAGAGTTTTAGTCCGTTTCCAAGGGCATATCCGTCGACACTGACCCTTGGCTTTGACACCTCAGGGTAGTATACCTGAAACCAAAACCAGGCATAAATGGCAGTCTGCATACACAGACCGACAAATGCCAACAAAAGCACCAGGATTCTCTTCTTTGATTCTCTTTGTTTCATACACAATCAGACAAATCAGAGCCTTCGAAGTGTAGCTCTTATTGCCCATCCTCCAAAATAAAATAGCGACTGCGGCACCGAGAGGTCGGCGATATTCCTGTAGAGGAACCATATCCGTCCAATTGCCGCAAGCTTGTTGGATGAGAGTGATCCGGCAGGTCTTCTGTATATTGCCAGGTTCTCATCAAGCCCCTTTGCCACGTATCCGCTCCTTAGTATCCTCCACCATGTGGCGGTGTCCTCACTGGGAACATCGGGCATATGGATGATCTCCATATCAATGATATGCGTGTCAAACATCACAGTCGATGTAAAGATGACCGTCCTTGACAGCGCCTTTTTAAAGTTCAGTTCCGCGGGAGCATGCACGATTCTCCCGGTGGGATTGGCAGCCTCATCCCCAAATTCGTAGGAATGGAAAGAAAACGCCGCGCCGGTTGCCTCCATGAAGGCGACCTGCTTCTTTAGCTTGTCTCTCTTCCATACGTCATCCGCGTCAAGGAAAGCTATAAACCTGCCCGCCGAGGCATCTATCCCTGTGTTCCTTGCCTCTGCTGCCCCCTCGTTGACTCTCTTTCGAATGAGGCGGATCCTCTTTTTCTGCCCCTTTATTATATCTTCTATTACAGATACGCTGTTGTCAGTCGAGGCGTCATCCACAAGTATAAGTTCCCAGTCCCTGTAGGTCTGCTCACACACCATCTTAATGGTATCTGCTATATAGTTTGCTGCATTGTAGACAGGAACAACGATGCTGACCATCACAACTCCTCTTTAACAATATACAATGGGCGTCTCTTGACCTCAAGATAAGCCTTCGACAGGTACTGTCCCACTATGCCCAGGCAAAAGAGCTGAACGCCGCTGACAAACAAAATGATACAGGCAGTTGATGTCCATCCCACAAGTCCGTGCGGATCGCCCACCGTCAGTTTCCTGATTATTATGACCAGTATGAAAACAAACGCTGCCACGCAAAAGAGCACACCGAGGAATGAAGCTATCGACAAAGGCGCTGTGGAAAACGCTATTATGCCGTCTATCGCATATACAAACAGTTTCCAGAAAGACCACTTGGTCTCGCCCTTTCTCCGCTCTACGTTCTCGAACTCAAGCCACTTGTTCCTGAAGCCTACCCATCCGAAAATTCCCTTTGAGAATCTGTTGTACTCTTCAACAGAGAGCACAGCCTCTACAAACTGGCGGGTCATCATGCGGTAGTCTCTTGCGCCGTCCACAATATCCGCATTGGAGATCTTGTTGATCAGCCTGTAAAACATTCTTGCAAAAAAGGATCTGATCGGCGGCTCGCCCTTTCTGTTTACACGTCTTGTGGCAACGCTGTCATAGCCCTCGTCCACAAGGCACTCGTACATCCTGGGTAAAAGAGATGGCGGATCCTGAAGGTCACAGTCCATGATAACCGTATAATCTCCCTTTGATCTCTTAAGTCCCGCATAGATTGCCGCTTCCTTGCCAAAGTTTCTCGAAAAGCTTATCAGGTGAACCCGCTCATCACTGCCTGCGAGCTTTTTAATCTCCGGGACGGTTCCGTCGTTTGATCCGTCATTCACAAAAATAATCTCAAACTCAATGTCCCTGTCTTTGAAGAAAGGACCATTGAGCATGAGTTCTTTATAAAAATCAGCAATGTTTTCCTGTTCGTTATAACAGGGAACTATGACACTAAGCAGTTTCATAAATATCTCCACGCGCGTATTTAAACAGTACTATTTTACAATTAATGCCCGCCTCTTTCAATGTTGACGCATTTCTGTCTGAACAGTAACTATTTCCACATCTGTCTGTACTCCATGGGGCTTATGCCCTCTATCTGTTTAAAAATCCTTGAGAAGTAGTAAAGTGGTGATATTCCGCACAGATTCCCGACTTCCTCGACCGTGTCATCGGTAAAGCGAAGGAGCTGCTTGGCTCTGGTTATTCTGGTCATAAGAAGATAGTTAATTATTGATGTGCCGAACTGCTCCTTGAAGCTCCTCGAGAGCGTATACTTGTTAGTCAGAAACTTCTCCGCTAGCTTATCAAGACTTATCTTTTCCCTGTAGTTGACATCTATGTATTCCTTGAGAGCAAACACGGTTTTGTAATTGTTGCCGGCAGGCTGTATTTCAGGATTCCAGCTAAAGCTCATAAGAAGTGTCTCAAGTCTTGACAGGTACTCATTGATCCTGATGTCTCTTATGTAGTCATCGGAGTGCGCAACCTCATTGAGACTGTCCCAGATAGAAGATGCTTCCTCAAGGCTGTCCGGATGAAAGACAGGCTGTCCTCCCCTCTCAAGATACTTTAAATACACTGACAGCACACTCACTCCGTTAAAGTGTATCCACTCAAGTGTCCACAGGTTCTCACTTGTCCTGTGGAAATACGGATTGCGGCAGTTTATAAACACGCAGTCGCCCTCACGAACCGGATAATCCTTGCCGCCGTAGTTTATTATCCCGCTCCCGCTCTTTACATAAAAGAACAGGAAGGAGTCAAGGTTCTGCCTCTTGCTGGTGTGGGTTTTCCTGGCCTTCAGTCTTCCAATTTCCTGCAAATATAAAAGGTTTGACCTCGCAAATTCAGACGGCGTATAAAGAAGTCTGTCCGATGATACAAATTCTCCCTGAAAAAGCCTCTGATCCATTTCTTCCTCCGTATCGTTCCTCAGACAAAAGGTCGTCTGCGCATGCCCGGGCTGTACATTTCGAACAAGTCAGCTTCGGGGACGCTCTCACTCAGTCGTGCTTCGTAGCGGTACTAAGGTGTCAAAGTACGCCACCTAAGTACCGACGAGCACGATATGCCCGCTCAGCTGACTTGTTCGAAATGTACAGCCCGGGCATGCGCAGACAACCTTTTGTCAGGCAACTCTTGTAATAAGTATAATTGTGTCATCAAGATAATGCAAATGAAAGGCAAGAAAGTGAATTTAAAACGCAATAACATGAAAATATAATAGAAAAAACGTAACACAAATCGATAATTTTTACACGAAAGGTTATATGATATGGCAAAGAAAGCTTTAATCACAGGAATTACAGGACAGGACGGCTCATATCTTGCAGAGTTTCTGCTTGAGAAGGGCTATGACGTTCACGGTATCATCAGGCGCTCATCGGTTGACTTCAGAGAGAGGATCGCTCACCTTGAGGGCAAGCCGAATTTCCACCTTCACTACGGCGATCTTGGAGACTCAATGAGTATTCTTGGCGTTGTTTCCAAGGTAAGGCCCGATGAGATATACAATCTGGCAGCCCAGTCACATGTACAGGTGTCTTTTGATTCTCCCGAGTTTACCGCTGACGTTGACGCAACAGGCGTCCTAAGGGTCCTTGAGGCTGTGCGCCTCTGCGGTCTTGCAGACACCTGCAGGATTTATCAGGCCTCAACCTCAGAGCTCTACGGCAAGGTTGAAGAAGTACCACAGAACGAGAAAACTCCTTTTCATCCATACAGCCCCTACGCTGTTGCCAAGCTCTACGGCTTCTGGATCGTAAAGGAATACCGCGAAGCTTACAATATGTTCTGCTGCTCAGGCATACTGTTCAACCACGAGTCCGAGAGAAGAGGCGAGACCTTCGTCACAAGAAAGATAACCCTCGCCGCATCAAGAATTGCCCAGGGCAAGCAGGATAAGCTCTATCTCGGCAATCTCTCAAGTCTTCGCGACTGGGGATATGCCAGGGATTATGTTGAGTGCATGTGGCTCATCCTTCAGAATGACAAGCCCGAGGATTTCGTAATAGCTACAGGTGTTCAGCACTCTGTCCGCGAATTTGCCCAGCTTGCGTTCCACTATGCCGGCATTGAGCTTGAGTTCAGGGGCGAAGGCGCAGATGAGAAGGGATATGACAAGGCCACAGGCAAGGTTCTTATCGAAGTATCCCCTGATTTCTACAGGCCTACTGATGTAGTAAACCTCTGGGGTGATCCTTCCAAGGCCAGGAAGGAGCTTAACTGGAATCCGCAGAAGACTTCTTTTGAAGAACTTGTTAAAATAATGGTAGAACACGACATGGCCAAGGTTGCGGTAGAAAGATCCAATGAGCACATTGAGTTCAACCTGGCAGAGTTCCTTGAAAAAGGTATTGATAAGTAAGGGGATGATATTATGGAAAAGAAATCAAAGATCTATGTAGCGGGACACAAAGGCATGGTTGGTTCCGCCATTGTAAGAGAACTTCAAAGACAGGGCTATAACAACCTCGTTGTCAGAACTCACAGGGAACTTGATCTTACAAGGCAGGATCAGGTAGAGAACTTTTTTGCCGAGGAAAAGCCTGAGTATGTATTCCTCGCAGCTGCCAAGGTTGGCGGTATCATGGGCAATTCACAGGCTCTTGCTGACTTCATGTATGTCAACATGATACTTGAGATGAATGTTATAAATGCCGCCTGGAAAAACGGCTGCAAAAAGCTCGAGTTTCTCGGCTCTTCCTGCATCTATCCAAGGATGGCTCCGCAGCCCATGAAAGAGAGCTGCCTTCTGACCTCTGAGCTTGAGAAGACCAATGAGGCCTATGCCCTTGCCAAGATATCAGGTCTAAAGTACTGCGAGTACCTCAACAGGCAGTACGGCACCGACTACATTTCAGTTATGCCGACCAACCTGTACGGCCCCAACGACAATTACCACCCCACTCACTCTCATGTTCTTCCTGCACTTATACGAAGATTCCATGAGGCCAAGGAAGCAAATCTTCCATACGTTACCTGCTGGGGCGACGGAAGTCCATTAAGAGAGTTCCTTTATGTTGACGATCTTGCCAATCTGTGTGTATTCCTTATGAACAACTACAGCGGCAATGAGACTGTCAATGCCGGAACAGGAAAAGAGCTCACTATCAGACAGCTCACCGAGAAGGTTGCAAGGATCATCGGTTATACAGGCGAGATCAGATGGGATCCTTCAAAGCCAAACGGAACCCCCAGAAAGCTCCTCGATGTATCCAAGGCAAAGGCACTTGGCTGGACCTACACCACAGAACTCGATGACGGCATAAAGCTTGCCTACGAAGACTTTTTGAACAACCCGATTCGGGCCGAGAGATAATAAGAATATCGCCTTAGGCATTATCGCGCATAGCGCGCAGAACAAAGAGTCGCAAGCGACTCTTTGCGCGCTTGTGCGCGCAAGCTTTAGCTTGCAAAATTCATCTGCGCACAAGTCGCATCCTTAGCGGAGCGTTTTTTGTTTAATAGGAAATTCGGAGGAATTTCCTATTAAATAAAATAACCCCCGTAAGACTTCCTGCCTTACGGGGGTTATTTTGATCAGTTCTCCACACTTTTGAATCCTTCTTTGATATCTTTTCCTATAAGCTCAACTTCCCCCGTCAGGTCATGGGTTGCTGCGGGAAATGGATAATAACCTATCTGATCGCCGTCTGCAGGGTAGTATACGGTCACATCCGACATCTTAAACTCTTTAGTCTCATAGGTTCCGTAGTCCTGCTGGGTTATAAGGTATGAGGGGTTAAACCTCGGAATATCCTCAATAACGACATTTGCGCCCTTGTACAGGAGCCATGCTGCAAAGCAGACTGCAACTGCCTTTAGCAGCATCTCTTTTGTCCTGTCCGGAAGCCTTCTGATGCCAAGGATACACATCCTGCCAAGGATGACTGCAGGAGTAAGCCATATATAGACAACTCCGTATCTCACAAGCGGCGCACTCAGAAACCAGAAGATCAGGCACCCTATGAGCGTTGCTCCTACTGCGAGAAAATCCGCGATCCTTAGGATACTTCTGTTACTGATCTTGAATATCTTATCAGAGCCGCTGCTCTTTATCGCATTCGATCTCTCTTTTGCATAAACCAGTATGAAGTAGAAAGTGTAAAGTACAAAAACCACTACCGAGACAATATCCAGGATCAGCATGATCTTGTTGATCCCCGTAATACCTTCAAACCACAGAGGAACCCACTCCTTAAACGGCATATGGCCGTATGCTGCCACGTCATTGAAACCTCTTCCGAATGTCTTGATCTCAAGAGCGTCATAGGCGGCCAGTCCCTTGGGAATCTTCCAGGAGAAGCCAAAAATATCCAGAAAAGTCGCGGGGTAAACGAGCCAGCCCGATATGACCACATTCCTTATAAGAAACGGCAGAACAATGATAAATGCCAATAATACCGAAATGCCAAAAGCTTTCATTTTCTCCCTGTTTTTGTTCCTGAAGAGCCTGTATATAGGCACTATGCAAAGAAGAACAAGCGGCGCGGCCGAAAGCTTTATCGTAATGGCATAGATTCCAAGAAGCGATAGCATGATAAAAGGAACATACGACTTCTCATGTCTCACATGGAGGTCCAGCCAGTGGATCATAATATAAAATACAAGTGTGGAAAGAAAATAATCAGATGCGGGGGCAACTATCTCATCAAATACCGTGAACAGATAGTATATTGCCACCAGTCTCGCAAAATCCGAGATAACAAGATGCCCTCTCCTGCAGACATTTTTGATATCAACACACTGCCATGCAAGAAGAAGCGCGAAAAAGCCTGACATAACATGAAAAGACCTGCCTCCAAAGAAGCTCATGCTATAGAGCGCCGACAGAGGAAATGCCGCGCTGTTGTAAGCAAGGCGCACATGAAGGTTCCCAAGTCCCCGAACAATCCCATATTCCTCCAGCCAGTGGATCGCCTGCGCGTGGTACAGATCGGAATCGTAGTGCATGATCCCGTGTGATGCGCCGTAGGCCATCAGCAGAAAAACAAGCAGATAAATGTAGATATTGCCACGCGCCCTGAGCACTCTCAGAACATAGGCGGCGTCATCATAAAGGTCGTACCTGTAATAAACCGCTATGGCAACGCAGATGCATATAAGCACCAGATTCGCCACAAGCCCTACTTTTGCAAAAAGACTTATGATCTGGGCATAGACAGTCACAAGAGCAATTCCGCAGACAATGAAACTCTCTCTGAATCTGAAGTCATATTGTTTGTAGCCCTTGCCCCCCTTCTTTTGATGCATGCCCGGCCAGCCTGCAACGGACTTGAGAAAACCATATCCTGTCAGGTAAGTCGTGACTATTACATAAAGCCAAATGAGTGCCACAGTCAGCATAAAGATGTCTATCCCCCAGCAGTCAGCAAGATGAGTGTTACATAACGCAGATCACAAAACCTACAACTATTCCCAGAAGTGCTCCAAAGAAAACCTGCGTGGGAGTGTGCCCCACGAACTCCTTGAGTTTTTCTTCCGGAGGAAGGTCACTTCCAAACTCCGCAAACCAGTCCATCATGTTGTTGATGACCTTGGCCTGCTTGCCGGTCTCCCTCCTGACCCCCATTGCGTCGTGCATTACAATGAGTGCGAGTATGGCGGCAATCGCAAACTGGAATGTATCCGATCCGTAGTTAAAAGCAGTCGCGGTAACCAGCGCCATTACCGTTGCGGAATGTGAACTTGGCATTCCTCCGTCGCCAAGAAGCCTCTCCGGATTAAAGTTCTTGTTGACGATCACATATATGACAGTCTTAAGAAACTGTGCCACAAGCCATGCCCAAAAGGATGCGAGCAGAATTCTGTTTTCCAATATCCCGTTCAAAAAATCCATCAGAGCATCTCCTTAAGGTATTCCTCAATTGCATAGTGCCAGTCTGCAAACATGAAATCCGACGTAAGTTTAAACATATAATTCTCAAGTATGCTGTATGCCGGTCTGGGAGCTGCCTGCGGATTCCTGGCAGTGTACTCGGCGGTTGTCACATGATTGACCCTTGTGGACTTACCCGCTATCCTGAAGATCTCTTCAGTAAAATCAGCCCAGTTGGTGTCTCCCTCGCAGGTGCCGTGGAAAACCCCATAGTTCTCTGTCCCAAGAAGATAGCAGATTGCCTTAGCCAGTTCCTTGGTACTTGTAGGAGTGCCCAGCTGGTCCTTAACAACGCTGACTTCGTCATATTTATCTGTGAGTGAGAGCATTGTCTTTACAAAATTCTTGCCATCACCGTAGAGCCATGCGGTCCTGATGATAAAGAAATTCCGTGCAAACTGTCTGACCATCTCCTCTCCCGCAAGCTTGGTCTTGCCGTAAACGCTGACAGGACCCGTCTTATCAAATTCAGTGTAAGGTCTCGTGCCATTTCCCTCAAAGACATAGTCTGTTGATATATGAACCAGCTGTGCCCCGGTTTCAGTAGCAGCTATCGCTAGGTTTCTGGGACCGATCGCATTGATCTTATAGGACAGGTCAACATCGCTCTCCTGCTTGTCAACAGCTGTGTAGGCAGCACAGTTTATTATAGCGGAAGGCTTTACTCTCCTTGCAAGCTCAACAACCGCATCTACGTTGGTGATATCAAGCGGTGTGATACCATCGCCCTCAAAGACATCAGTGTTTACGATTTCAAACACGTTTCTGTCGAGTTCCTTGTTGATAGCTCTTCCGAGCTGGCCATTGCATCCAGTAACTATTATTTTATCCATTATTTCCCCCTCAAAATATACAATATGTTTTAAGTCACCCTTTTTCTAACACATTAGCGGACGGCTAATCCGCCGTCCGCCAAAATCATGTGCACAATAGATCAATCTGCGTACTCAGCGCCATTTACCTTGAATTTGGAGAAGGATTTGCCTTCAAGCTGTACCACAAAGATCATTGTTCTTCCTGTATTAAATACAACCTCTTCTCCATTGTCATCATAATACGTTGTCGGAGAATAATCGCCGGTCTTTTCCCATGTAATATGGATCATTTTTCCCTTGGTGATGAAGTATCCGTCATTGGTCTTGTCATGCATCTGATATGCAAGATATCCGTTGTCATCACGGGTCTCATGATAAGCTCTCTGTATGACCACGTTTGCAAATGACAGCTGCTCTCCTGTGAGTGCGTCCTTCTGGGCAACACCATAGAGTGTCTTAAGATACTCGCCTTTGGACTCATCATACTTAAGAGCCGACTTGGTGACCGGGAAACATCCGGACATATCTATCTCTGTGGCATCAACTGCATCAGAGTAGTCATCAAGAGTATTGGGCTTGGAAGCACTTGTAAACTTAAAGTGCGACTCTCCCTCAAATTTATCCCTGTGCTGACGCGCAAAACCGGCCTTTTCCGCACCGGCGGCGACATGCGCTCCGTCGGTAAAAGCTGTGTGCTCAGACCTGCTTCCCTCAGGGATCCTGAAGAATGCGCCATAGTCTGAACCCATCACGCCCCCGACGCCGTTAAGATTATCTACGTCAGAGCGGGTAAGTATCTCCTTAACATAGAGCTCCGGTCCACCGAAGTGAATGATAATGGGATCATACTCAAGTGCCGCGTATACAAAATAGTCCCTGATACTTCTGATATTACCTATGCGCTCAAGGCCTTCCCAGTCTTCCACTATACCCATCTGGCGGCTCATACTGCCCTCTTCCATGATCTCGTAAAAGACTGCCACATTACTCAGACCATACTGAGGCTGAGCCTCTTTATTTATAGGATACATAACGGCCAGAGGCCTTTCTGTATTTATTTTCTCATCAACCCACTGATTGGTAAAATAGCTCCTGACCATTCCCTCCTGCGGGGGTGTCTCATCATCTGCTTCTTCCTCTTCAGGCTCCTGCTCCGGCTCCTCCTCTTTGGTCTCTACCGGTATCGGCTCCTTGATGTCCTCAAGTCTTTCAATACTAAGTCCCGTGACAGCTTCATCAGACGACTTACCGCATCCAAACAACATGATAGCAGCAAGTCCAGCTGCTAAAACAGCACTATATCTCTTCATTTAATTAAACTTCCTCTCAATTTTTAACCTAATGATTCTAACATATATAAATTTACTCGCCAAGCCCCGTTTCAATGGCCGAAATTATGGCCTCCATGGCCTCTTCCTCATCAGGTCCCTCGCATTTAAACTCCAGCTCGTCGCCGCATTTTATGCAGGCTCCGAGTACACTCAGAACGCTTTTTGCATTTGCGGTATTCTCGCCGTAATTGAAATTGATATGTGATTTATAATTCATTGCGACTTTGCATAAATTTCCTGCAGGACGAAGGTGCAAGCCCGTAGGATTTGTTATGATTACTTTTCTCGTTATCATAGCTTAAGCATAACCTCCTCTGAATATGCAGCTCATAAAGTATTGTAGGTACCAAAAATTGTCAATCAGCCTCTTCAACAGTGACATAGACGCTGACAACTCCCTTACTGGTAATGCCATCAGGCAGCTGCCACTCGACATCTGCGCTGTACGTTCCCGGTGTCAGTGTGCCATCCTGCGCAGCAGCGATCATATTCTCCACACTAACTGTACCGGTCAGGGATGATTCTGTCACTTCATCCACCTTTTCCTTAAGTCCCTGCAATGTGAGTGAAACCGTCTCATACTCTGTGTCGTCAACAAAAATATTAAGCCCTTCTGCCTCACCCTCGACTCTTATATTGGATACACTAACGTCAAAAGTTCTCGTCTCTATTGGAGAAACATAAACCGTCACAGTAACTGCGCCGCCAAAATCCTTATCCCCCAGGGTGATCCCGCTTGGAAGATAGTCCGTGATGTCATAGGTGTATACCAGATTGCCGGTGACTCCGGATATATCTATATTAGCATCATCGACTCTGATCTCCGAGATCGAGGAAATAGCATTGCTCCTTCCGGCTATGAGAACTTGATCCGGATCTGACTCTATCCTGCCGGTATACATATATCCGCTTGCGGGCTCGCCCGTGACTTTGTTGTATGTTATAGGCACATATTTGGTCTCATATATTACAACGCTTACCCTGACCGTCTTGATGTTCATGGTGACAAGCGAAGAATCAACCACATTTCCATTGACATCGAGCAGTTCTATATCGGCGTCTGTCCCGATATTGGATGTAAATCCCGTGACATCGACATCGACAGTAGCAGATGTGATACTGCTTATCACCGACTCAGGGCCGTTTATTCTCACCATATTCTGTTCGGTTGTCACATCACCGATCATATATCCGTCAGCAAGTGCTCCCGACGTTGTTGCGGAAAGTGCCAGCGATTTGGCCGCCTTCCTCTCGACGCTCAGCTTCACGACATCCGTGCTTGTATCTATCTTTTCGATCTTGTCGCTGTATTTATTGGTATCTACATGGATGCTTGCGGTATTAAGGCTTGATAATTCCTGTATGTCCGCGGTAGCCACCACATTGTTCTGGCTCAGTGAGTCGATAATTGATCTCGGCGCATATATCGTAACCGAGCTTATCACGTCACTGTTGTCCAGTATCGTATACACCTGACCCTTATCCGTTATAAGGTTCGTATTCTTAAGAGTTACCGGAATGTTGGTATATCTTACGGATGTAATAGGGTCATTGATGTTGGTAACAAGAAACCACACTCCAATGGCAAATATCAGCGAAGCAAGTTTGAGTCCCCAGTTGGCCGTCAATTTTTTCATTTTTTCACCTTGGCCTTTCTGGCGAAGTACTTAATAGGCGCTTCCTCCTCATGCTTGCCCTGGATCACCCGAAGCCTCTCCCTGAGTCTGTCACTGTCAAGAGATCTCTCGAGTTCCCCCTCATAAGCCACACTTATCTTGCCTGTCTCCTCTGACACAATTATGGTAAATGAATCTGTCGCCTCTGAAACACCGATACCTGCCCTGTGTCTCGTTCCAAGCTCCTTGCCGATCCCCATGTTGTCCGAGAGCGGAAGGTAGCAGGTAGCCGCAGTGATCCTGTCTCCGCGAATGATCACTGCCCCATCATGAAGAGGGGTATTGTGCTCAAAAATATTGATCAGAAGCTGACTGGTCACAATGCCGTCAACATCAATCCCTGTTCTCTCATACTCTGTCAGGGGGTGATTCTGTTCAATAACGATAAGGGCTCCCGTTCTGACCTTGGCCATCTCAACACAGGCCCTTGTGATCTCTGAAAGGGTCTTGTCAGAAAACCTGCCCTCAGTCTTCACGTCACCCAAAGATAAAAAGTTGGCAAAAAAGTTCTTCCTTCCCAGTTCCTCAAGCGCCTTCCTGAGTTCCGGCTGAAGGATTACAACCATTGCTATGACAGCAATGCTGAATACTCTCTCAACGATCCACAAGATCGTCGACATATTTAAAAGCGCGCACACCAATATAAACACAAGAATAACTATGACCCCTTTAAGGAGGGACCATAGTCTGGTGTTCCTTGCCCATACCAGTATGTGATATACCAAAAAGGCTATGATCAGAACCTCAAGCACATCAGAGAATCTGATCGTTGGCATATGAAGGCTTGTTCTGTTGAAGTCAAAAATAAAATCTATTTGCTCCATTTCATTCCTTTATCTCGCGCGGTTTATCTTCTTTACTCTCCTCTCGGGAGTAGATACGGTAACCTTGGGTACCGCCTTTACATAGTAATAATATTCATCATCTTCAAACTGTACTTTCTCGGTCCTGCTGTAATCGAGATTAAACGCAAAGAACTCGACAACCAGCATCAAAAGAGCGGATATGATAGTGCCTACAATGACCCCCGGTATAGAGATATGTGTGTCACTCATGATATCTCCCAGCAGCGTAAACACGATAAGTGCTACCGCACCTGTTGCCACCGCGATCTTCCAGGAATAGTCAACCGAAGTACGTCTTATTACATAGACTATCACAAGAGTGATGGCAAAAGCCGCTATCATCACGATCATCGACTTGTCACCTATCAGGCCGCTTATTATGGTCTGGAAGCTGTTGGCAGCCTCCTCGACACCTTCCACTCCAAAGCTTGTGGTATTCGAAGAAAAATATGTGAGCATATATGAAATGATAAGTCCAAAGGATACCGAAATAACCGATGCCGGCGTTCCAAGCAGTCCCATTGCCAGAGGCATCACATAGGGGATCCTCAAAAAGAAGAAGATCGGAGTAAGTACAACCGCCAGCGTGTCCTTGGGTGAGAACCTGAAATACAAAAGGAACATCAGCAAAAAGATTATGACTGTTATAAGCGCGCATTCCAGAGCCATCGAGTACAGATGTCCCACCACAAACAGCGCAGATATCAGCACAATAAAATTGGGTGGCAGAATTGCGCACAAAAGCGATGCCATCATGACAATGGCAACGTTAGTGAGTGCATCCATATACCCCAGCTTACTGTTTATCAGCATTATGCTCACAAGTGCCAGCACAAATTTCCAGACGTATGTAAGATAGGTTTCATATCTGATATAAAATCTTTTAATGTATTGCTTTAATTCAAGAAGTGTAGTCATGTCATTGTTCCTTTTCGTAGATTCTGGCCAGTTTTTTCAGATCTCCATAATATGCCTTCATACTCTTACGCATCTTAGTGTACCTTAAGGAATAAATGACATATGATACAAGAGAATACACGCCAACAAGCAGGAGGTAATATATAAGTAACCTCCTGCCTATAGTAAGCAGATTTGCCGTGTTATACAGATTGGATAAAACAAATTCTATATTGCAAAGAATATAAGTTGCGACAAATATGCCAAATACAATAGTTGCGCTGATGACGGATTTGATCACGTTAAATCCCACATAATCGCTCCTGAAATATGTATTTATGGCATCATTTTTTTTGCCTTCACGATCTATGAACGCAGCCATTTTGGTCATCAAAATGACTTTTTCTTCATTTAACATTTTTCTCCTTATGTATCCAGGAAGCGCATTCCCGCCGTAGGACCCTTGCCGGCAGATCGCTGAAGCGCAGGCCTTGGTCTTGCGAATGACTCATTAAGAGTATCGGCCATTGTCTCCTTGCATTTAGTGCAGAACCTTCCCGTAAGAATAGGTTCCCCGCACTTTTCGCACACAAGCTTGAGCGGCGAATCCTTAGAGAACATCAGTCTCTCTTCACGTATCCACTGTTGAATCTGTTTAGCAGTAACACCATTGTCCTCAGAAATCTGTTTCAGGCTGGCGCGGGGATTTCCATCAATATAATCCTTGACTCTCTGGAAACTCTCCTCAATCTCTTTTTTACAGGCGTCACAGATAGGCGGCCCCTGTACATAGTTAAACATCTTGCCGCACCTTGAACAGTTCCGTAGATTCATAATTGACCTCCATATATTTAAGTAGTTTGCCCAATGGACAGCGTAAGAAAATACACCTTCTTCACACCGGCCATCAGTAACTCATGGGCGATCTCATCAATAGTACTTCCTGTTGTGTAGATGTCATCAATTACTAATATGCATTTAAATTTTACATCATTTTGTGTTACATTAAAAGCTTTTTTCAAATTATTGCGCCGCCCCGCCGCGTCCAATTCCTTCATCGGGACTGTGTTTCTGACTCTTCTGATCAGATCCGGGTATACCGGGATCCCGAGCTTTGCCGAAACTGCCTGCGCATAGACAGCAGCCTGATTGTAACCTCTTATCATCTCCTTGTCCCGAAACATCGGCACAGGGACAATCGCTTCCACGCCAAGGCTTCTTAGCTTTTCTCCAAGAAGGCGCTCAGTCGCAGCCGCATAGAACCTTACGTACTCCCGCCTTCCCATGTACTTGAACCTGTATATCGATCCCGAAATGCTCCTGTATGAAAAGACAGAAAACCCTCTTGTAAAAAAGTGCCTGCTGCTCATGCAGTCGCTGCAGTATTCCGATTCATGGTCGATGGCTAGTGGCTTGGAACACTTAAGGCACCTAGCGCCCTGTATGAATCTTATCTTGTCCCTGCACTGCCTGTGAATGAGCGGCCTTCTCTTTATCCTTCCTGCGCTCATCTTCACTGCCCCGATCACACCGTCGCACACCGGACACCTTGCCGGGTAAAAGAGATCGAGGACCGCGTCACTTATCCGATATGTCATTTATTTCTTTTATCCTGTCCTTTAATCCCGTATATCTCCGAAGCTGCTGGTCATTGTCCACCATTTCAAAAACCGTCTCCCTGCTGCCGAGGATGCAGACCGTATTCCTGGCTCTCGTGACCGCTGTATAGAGGAGGTTTCTCCCGAGCAGCATCCTGGGTCCTCCAAGGATCGGCAGAATAACTGCCGGATACTCACTCCCCTGGGATTTGTGAATTGTTATGGCATAGGAAAGCTCGATCTCGTCAAGATCGGAAAAGGGATATCTCACTCTTTTGTTCTCGTCAAACTCCACCACCATCTCCTGGGAGTACTCATTTATCTGCTTTATGATGCCCATGTCTCCGTTAAAAACACCGGTTCCGGAATCTATCGGGACATTGTAATCGCCGACCACCTCCCAGGCTATCTGGTAATTGTTCTTTATCTGCATGACTTTATCCTGCTCGCGAAAAACATGATCCTTGTATGCATACTCTTTTTTGGAAGGATCCGGCGGGTTGAGCCATTTCTGCAGAACTCCGTTAAGCTCCGCCGCCCCAAGAGGTCCCTTTTTCATGGGCGTGAGCACCTGTATGTCGTAGGGCTTAGCCTTTACGTAGGAGGGAAGCTTATCCCTTATAAGCTCTATCATGTGCTTGTAGATCACGCCGCTGTTGTCCCTTTCAAGGAAAAAGAAATCCCTGCTTTTATTGTCAAGCACAGGCTTAATGCCGTCATGGATCCTGTGCGCATTCATGACAATGTCGCTCTTCTCGGCCTGTCTGAATATCTTCTGCAGATAGATCGTTGGAAACCTGCCGCTGTCTATCAGGTCTCTCAGTACCTGCCCCGGTCCGACGCTTGGAAGCTGAGAGCTGTCTCCCACCAGCACAAGGTGCATTCCGGGCAAAAGAGCCTTAAGCAGCGCATAGAACAGATGAATGTCAACCATTGACATCTCGTCTATTATCACAGCATCCGCTTCAAGCGGATTTTCTCTGTTCCTCTCAAAATGAGCTGCGTTTGTCCTGCCCTTTTCATCATCATCCACCTGTCCCGACACCTCAAGGAGCCTGTGGATGGTCTTCGCCTCATAGCCTGTGGCCTCGGTCATCCTCTTGGCGGCCCTTCCCGTAGGTGCCGCGAGCATTATATCCATGCCCATGCGCCTGTAGTATCCGATGATGGCATTTATCGTTGTGGTCTTACCTGTGCCAGGACCACCGGTAATGATCACTACTCCGTTAGTCACGCTCTCTGTCACGGCGTCGAGCTGTCTTTTGTCAAGCTGCATCCCACCTTCTGTCTGGTTCTTAAGGATCTGCTCGCGAAGATCCTGCCTCTCTTTTGAAGACATCTCTTCCGTCACGCACAGGTCTTCGAGCATGGCTGCACAGCCCTGCTCCTCATAGTAGTAGGACGCCGCGTAAACATCTCCGTCGCCCTTGACCACAAGCTTTTTATCCACGGCAAGATTGCCGATCTGAATTCTGACCAAGTCATCGCTTATATAGTAATCAGGTCTCGTCTGGAGCACAGCGAGCGTCCTGCTCACAAGTATATCCATAGGCAGGTACGTGTTGCCGTCACCGGCTGCCTGAAGCAGTGTATAAAGAATGCCGCTCCTTACCCTGAAATCCGAGTCAACTCCGATGCCGACCCTCTCAGCGATCTCATCAGCAGTCCGAAATCCGACTCCGCTTATATCATCCGAAAGCTGGTAGGGGTTCTCCCTGATGACAGAATATATCCTGCTGCCGTAGGTATTGTATATTTTGACCGCAAGAGCGTCACCTATGCCATACTTCTGAAGAAAGATCATCGCATCGCGCATCTCTCTTTTTTCGGCCATCTGCATGGAGATGCTCATGGCGATCCTCTCACTTATGCCCTTTATCTCCACAAGGCGCTCGGGTTCTTCTTCTATTACTCGAAAGGTCTCGTCGCCGAACTTCCTGACAATCCTCGCCGCAAGCGCTTCACCCACACCCTTGATGGCCCCGGAGCCGAGATACCTCTGCATGGATACGGTGTCCTCCGGCATAACTATTGTATATTCCGACGCCTTGAACTGGTGCCCGTACACGGGATGGGTGACATATTCCCCGCTGACTTCTAAGGTGTCGCCGACACCGACGTCCCGAAAGGTACCGGTGACAACCGTCTCCTCATCTCCGATGACGAGGCTCAGCACGGCAAACCCGGTCTCATTTCCCTTATATATAATGTGATCTACATAACCTTTAATCTTTTCCATAACCACATCAGTGTAACACAAAAAAGCCGTCAAAACTTTAAGATTTTCTTAAGATTTTGACGGCTCACATTTACTGTAAATATAAACATCACACATTAGATTCTTCCGGCTCTGCCTTATCCTCCCCGGCTTTTGGTATGTCGTACGTGCGGCGAAGGTTCTCATAGAGCATCTGCGCAAAGCCGTTGCTCTGCTTATCTACGCTTGTAGCACATACCTCCTGAAGAGTCTGATCCTTAAAATAATCAACCAGAGTTGAGGTGGAACGGTCCTGACTCTCCGGCTTTAATGCGTCTACGGACTTTTGCATCTCCTTAAATACCTGCTCAAGAAAATATGACTCAAAGCCCTTGCAGGCAGCCCACAGCTCGTCATCCGAGGAGTGCTCCGAGGTGCTCTCAAGCTTTTTCTGAAGGGCAGCGGTGCTTGCATTTTTGCTCTCCTGCATGGCATATTCAGTTAAAGCGCTCGAACTAAGTCCGTTAAGATCATATCCGATCATGGATCAGGATCCCCCGTTATCTCTTAAGCTGATTTGCGGTCTGCATCATCTCATCGGTGGTGTGGATCGCTGTCGAGTTCATCTCGTAGGCCCTCTGCGCAACGATGAGGTTTACCATCTCTGTTGCGACATTAACATTGGACCCTTCCAGATATCCCTGGACGATCTCGCTTGGCCTAAGGCCCTCTGCGCCTTCAGCCTCATTCATAGCTTCACCGCTCGCTGCAGTCTGCTGCCAGGCAACGCCTCCGACTCTCTGAAGTCCCTCTCTGTTAGGGAACTGCCAAAGTCCGATAGGTCCGCCTATCTGCTCGGTGTTGCCGTCATCAGTAGGATAGTAGATCATGCCGTCGCCTCCGATGGTGATACGGCTGGCAACCCTGTCTCCATCTACTGTTATTTCTCCGTCATTGCTGTCAAGTACTTTGTTGCCCTCAGCAGTCGTCAGTATAAGCCCTCCGCCTTCACCGTTAAGAGCCCAGGTGAAGTTGCCGTTTCTTGTAAACAGCTGCGTTTCTCCGTCATTTGCCTGGATCTTGAAGAATCCGTCTCCGCTTATCGCAACCGATGCGGGATTGGCGCTCTCCTGAAACGATCCCTGTGAAAAGAACTGGTTGATCGTTGAAGTGCGCGTACCAAGTCCCACCTGTGAAGTCGTAGGCTTGGGATCTCCGTTTGAAGTTGTCGTTACAGTCTGTAACTGCTGGTATAAAAGGGATTTGAACTGGGCACCCTGGGCTTTGTAGCCCGTGGTATTTACATTGGCAAGGTTGTTGGAAATGGTGTCAACATTAGTCTGCTGAGCATTCATTCCGGTTGCTGCCGACCATAAACTTCTGACCATAAGTCACCTCCGCAGTGTCATCCGTGACTTTGTTTTTTCATTCTTTGAATATATATCGTCTCAGATGCCGATTGACTTTATAAATTTTTTATAAACTTTACGACATACGTCCAAGCTGGTTGACTGATATGTCAAGCGTCTCGTCTATTGTAGTGATCATCCTCTGGTTGGTATCATAGTGACGCTGCGTCGCAATCATCTGCACCATCTCATCCACAGTCGAGACGTTGGACTGCTCAAGAAATCCCGAATAGATCTGCCCCGTCGCCTCAATCTCGGCGGCTTCGTCAGTGGGAATATACATGTTCTCACCATAGTGCTCGAGCGTATCATAGGAGATCCTTCCATCCGGATAGGTTACCTTTTCAAAGTCAAATCTTCCTATGGTATCAACAACTTCGCCGTCCTGAATTATCTCTCCAAGAGTATTTATCTCAACCGGAAGATTTGGGTCGATCTGAATATGGGCTCCATCCTGCGACAGAACAAAGTCGCCGTCCTGTGTCACCAAAGTTCCGTCGGATGTCAGAGTAAAGTTGCCATCCCTCGTATACATAATATCCAGCTGCCCGGCGGTATCTCTCTCAATATTTACCGCCTTGTTAGTGTACTCTATGCCAAAGAATCCGTAGCCCCCGATAGCGAGATCAAAAGTATTGTTCGTCTCCTTCATCGGTCCCTCGGACCAGTCTACATATCCCTCACCGATCTTGACGCCAGGATTAATAATGCCCAGTCCACGGGCAGTGAACGGGGCATCAGTGTAATCTTTAATTTTAAGCGCAAGCTGATCCTTGAAAGACTGTGATGTTACGCCTTCCTTTTTGTAACCATTGGTATTGGCATTTGCAAGATTGTTGGTCAGCACATCCATTCTGTGCTGTTCATTGATCATTCCTGTGTACGCAGTGTAAAGACCTTTTACCATGCAACCCCCTTAATACCCTCCATGTGTCTACTGCCGTACATTCCGTGTACGGAGTCTGTCAGTCTTCTCTGTAGCCTGCTATGAACTCTACATAGCGGCCTGTTCCTATAGCAACGGCAGTCATGGGATCCTCCGCCGTCATTGTGTTGATACCGGTCTTGGAATAAATAAGCTCCTCGAGTCCGCGAAGAAGTGCTCCGCCGCCCGTCAGAACTATTCCTCTGTCGGCGATATCCGCAGCAAGCTCCGGAGGTGTGTTCTCAAGAACGCTGTGAATAGCTTCTATGATCTGAGCCGTAGGCTCTCTGAGTGCCTCTTCGGTCTCCTCGGAAGAAACTCTTACAGTCTTGGGAAGACCTGTGACAAGGTTCCTTCCCCTTACATCCAGATAGTCGTTCTCAGCCCTTGGATATGCTGATCCGATCTTGATCTTGATATCTTCGGCAGTTCTGTCACCTATAAGGAGATTGTGTTTCTTCCTCATATATCTGACAATGGCCTCATCAAAATCGTCACCTGCGACCTTAACCGATGTGCTCACAACAGTTCCGCCAAGCGAAATAACGGCAATATCCGATGTACCGCCACCTATATCAACTATCATGTTGCCGCAGGGCTTGGTGATATCGATTCCTGCACCTATAGCAGCAGCTATGGGCTCTTCTATAGTCTTGACATCCCTTGCTCCGCAGAGTCTTGTAGCATCCTCAACAGCCTTCTTCTCAACCTCGGTAGCGCCGCTGGGAACACATACAGCAATAAAGGGCTTCCTGTGGATCCTGCGCCCTATCGCCTTCTTGATGAAGTATCTCATCATCTGCTCTGTTATCTTGTAATTGGAGATAACTCCCTGGCGAAGAGGCCTTACGGCTACTATATTGCCGGGTGTACGTCCAAGCATAAGCCTTGCGTCTTCACCGATCGCCTTTATCTCCTCAGTGTCTCTGTCATAAGCCACAACTGATGGCTCTTTTAAAACAACTCCCTTGCCCTTTATATATACGAGGACAGATGCTGTTCCCAAATCTATTCCTATATCTGCATACTGCATAATCCCTAATTACCCCTTTCAGTGCGAGTATAAAAAAACATACAAACATACAATTCCATTCGACATTATAACGCAACTATCAAAATATTAAAAGGGTAAATAAATTCATTTACTGTTACTGTTCACTCGCATACAGCTCGCTCCAGTAACGTATTCGCGCATTCATTAAAGTTCGACTTCGTCGAAGGAATGCGCTCACCACTGAATCATTTTCTCACGAAATGCGCAGCAGAGTGCGCATTTCTGTCTGAACAGTAACCATTTACTTTCTTTTATATATATCGGAGTGAATCAGCTTATACTTTAGTTCGGCAAGCTTCCAGTCCACTTCATTGTCGATGTCCTGCACCTCAAGTTCTGACAGTTCCATTGGAAGGATCTTTCCCACCATTATCCCGTGAAGATCCCGAAAACTCTTTACCTTAAAGACATAGAACTGTCCGGCGTCGTGATAGTGCGGCGTCAGGTCCTGGGATCTGGATGAGAGATATTCGGGCTGGCGAAATACAAGGCTGCCATTTCTTATCTCCATCGCCCTCTGCGGCGGGTATGAGAATCTTACAACCGGGATCATCGAGTCCGCATCCGAAGCTGCCAACTTCCATACCGCTTCCCTTAGTCTGTCGGCAGTCACAAAGGGTGCCGTCGGATATATACAGGCAGCGACGTCAAACTCCCTGTCAATTACCTGGTACTCTCTGATGACTTCCTCTATAACATCAACGGTAGTAGCATAGTCATTAGAAGTCTTGGCACTTCTCATAAAGGGCACCGACGCTCCATACTCTTTGGCGATTGCCGCGATCTCCTCATCGTCGGTTGAGACCATTACTTCCTCAAATGCTCCCGACTTTCTCGCCGCCTCAATAGAATATGCGATTATCGGCTTTCCGTTGAATTTCTTAATATTCTTCCTCGGTATTCTTTTGCTGCCTCCTCTTGCCGTGATCATTGCCAGAGCTCTCATATCCTATCCTCTTTTCCGTGCCTTGCTGCCACTTTCTAATAATTGTTGACATTATTATAACATGAGTCGCCTGACAGATTGCCTTTTGGATGACTTAATTTCCATTTTGTTTCATATGAGTCTGCCACAAGTGCTTATTAACACTTTTTTGCTTTTTGAAAAAATTCTTTGGGTATGCACTATAGAGCTTATAAGCTGCATGCGCCGAAAAAAAAGGTCTTTCGCCATATATTGTGGGTGACTGACAAGTCAGTATGTCAATGTCTGTCGCCCTGGCGCGCCGGCCCGCCGCCCCCATGGGTTCCCGCCGCTCGCACCATACAGGGCTCGTTAAATAAGTCGCTTAAGAAAAAAAGGGAGATTATCTCCTACACAATTAGGTTATCGACGGAAATATTTTGAATGGTATGCATTTTTGAATCAAGGATTCAAAAATGCCGCAAACAAGCCGTCTTGTAATCCAAGGACGACGCCTTCGCCTCGATTTGGTTAATAACTGTCTTGAAACAGATCTATGCGGCGTCCTGACAAGCTGTTTTGTAATCCTAGGACGACGCTTTCGTCTCAATTTGGTTAATAACTGTCTTGAAACAGATCTATGCGGCGTCCTGCCATGCCGTTTTGTAATCTAAGGACGACGCTTTCGCCTCGATTTGGTTTAAAACTGTCTTGAAACAGATCTATGCGGCGTCCTGCCAAGCCGTTTTGTAATCAAAGGACGACGCTTTCGCCTCGATTTGGTTTAAAACTGTCTTGAAACAGATCTATCCGTCGTCCTGCCATGCCGTTTTGTAATCCTAGGACGACGCTTTCGCCTCGATTTGGTTTAAAACTGTCTTGAAACAGATCTATGCGGCGTCCTGCCATGCCGTTTTGTAATCCAAGGACGACGCTTTCGTCTCAATTTGGTTTATAACTGTCTTGAGACAGATCTATGCGGCGTCCTGCCATGCTGTTTTGTAATCCTAGGACGACGCTTTCGCCTCGATTTGGTTTAAAACTGTCTTGAAACAGATCTATGCGGCGTCCTGCCATGCCGTTTTGTAATCCTAGGACGACGCTTTCGTCTCAATTTGGTTTAAAACTGTCTTGAAACAGATCTATGCGGCGTCCTGCCATGCCGTTTTGTAATCCTAGGACGACGCTTTCGCCTCTATTTGGTTTAAAACTGTCTTGAAACAGATCTATGCGGCGTCCTGCCAAGCTGTTT